>JAGVEU010000070.1 GCA_020057985.1 Calditrichota bacterium
AGCACAGACGCAGCAAAAGAAGAGGAAGCGGCGGGATGTTCGCGGGTCTGTCACAACCGGAGCGAGTTACTACCGGAATCAGGGAACTACGGACACTCGATTATCGCCCTATGTCCAAACCAGTGTGTCAGGCAATCGCATCAGTGGCTCCGGTTTTTCCTTTCAAGTACAGGGCAGCTATCATTGGTATACCGGTGATCTTTCGCGCTCGCTTCCTTCGCATGAGGATCGGCTCACGCAATCCTATGTGCGCTATGATCATGATCCGCTTAGGGTCGGCATGCAAGTGGGTAGATTCGGAGTTCTTGGAGCAGGGAGTTTTGGAACCATAGATGGCATTCTTTCAGACTTAAGTTTTTCTCCAAGTGCGAGGGTTGGCGCGTTTGTCGGTTCGGCAGCGCAACTTGGACCGGTGACGCGGCAGTCCAAAGAGTCCTTGTGGGGAATCAACGGTGAACTGAGATGGAACATGCTCGGACGACAACAAGGAACAGCGCTCGCGTACTGGAATGTTAGTGAGGGCAGCCAAGGTGGTGACCATCTTGCTTCAAGGCTTGACCTGCAATGGCACAAAGCACTGCGGCTCAATTCACAAATTGAATTTGAAAAAGCTCTCTCAGACTCACCGTGGAATTTGCGACAATTGAGCTTGAATCTGCGGGGGCGACTCGAGCGGAGAGTCACCTTCTCGGCCGGTTATTCCAGTTATCGTGAAACATTGATTACCGTCACAACCATTGACTCCGTGATCGAGCGCACGACGCGCAATGGCTATCGCGCAGGACTTGATCTCTTTTCCGGTTCCGCGATCGGTGTCGGCTTGAATGGAACCTATGATGACGGTGGTTTTTCAAAGTCCGTTTCACGCTCGGCACGTGGCAGTTTGTCGTGGAGACCCGATGCGACTTGGCAGCTTTACGGATCTGCACAGTTCTCGCGCAACACCCACGCAGACATTTGGTTTCCTTCCTTGAGCATCACGCGCAGTTTCTCGAAATCCAGAGTGCAGACGGAATTGGGATGGACCGGAAGCTACAGTCGTTCGCGCGATGCCAATCCGGACAGCAACAGCAATTATCTGCGCGCGCGTATAAGCAAGAGTGTCGCCAATGGACTCTATGTCAGCGCGGCGGATGAATATCAACTCGGTGACAATGGCGTTGCTCAGACTCTGCTTGGTACACTGTCCTACAGATTCTGACCTTCAAACAATGAAGCAGGAGAGATTGACGATGTTCTTCGTTCGCCTCCTTTTTTCTGCGGCCTTCTTGGCTCTGATGGTTCGCACAGGGGCGGGCGCTCCCAAAGAAAGCCCGCACGGTGATATGAAGCATGCTTGCGCGGAATGCCACAATGCTGATAGTTGGGTAACTCATGCGCAGGACTTCAACCATGCGGCAACCGGTTTCGCGCTGCAAGGATCTCATGCTGGTCTAAGCTGTCGCCAGTGCCATGCCGATATGAAATTCACTCAGATCCCGTCCAACTGTGTGTCGTGTCACACCGACGTGCATCAGGCATCCCTTGGCCTGGACTGCCAACGCTGCCATGAGCCAACCACATGGAATAACGAAGCGCAAATGCGAGCCGCTCATCAGTCCTTTCGTTTTCCCTTGGCTGGCCCTCATGCGAACCTCGAGTGCTTCGTGTGCCATAAGGGAAATAATCCGGCGCAGTATGTGGGAACGGCCGCAGAGTGCCAGATCTGCCATGCCGCGGATTATCGCTCCGTCACGGAACCCAATCATGCAGCTTTAGGATTTCCCTCCAACTGCACAACTTGCCATCCTTCAAACCGCTCCGCATGGCGTCCTGCTAACTTCGATCATCAGACCTTTGACTTCCCGCTCACCGGAGCGCACCAACAAACGAGATGTATTGAGTGCCATACCGCGAATACGTTCGCCGGGACATCGTCGCTATGCAATTCCTGTCATGCTGTACACTACAACGCGACCCAATCTCCCAACCATTTAGAGGCAGGTATCGCCACAACGTGTGGCGATTGTCACACCACAACAGCCTGGCAACCGGCGAGCTTCGACCATCAGACGACTGATTATCCGTTGACGGGGAGGCATTCAACGGCGAAGTGTATCCAATGCCATGACAATAATCTATACGCAGGAGCGCCCACCGTTTGTTTGTCATGTCATCAGGAAGCCTACAATCAATCCGAAAATCCCTCTCACAAGACCTTGGGATATCCAACGGCCTGTGACCAATGTCACTCAACTGCTGGTTGGAGACCGTCAAGCTTTGATCATCAGACGACTTCCTTTCCGCTCACAGGAGTACACAGCACGACATCCTGTGTCCTGTGCCACGTCAATGGTCAATTCGCGGGCACAACGACCCAATGCTCAGGCTGCCACCAGTCGGACTACAACAACTCAGCGAATCCTCCGCATTTATCGCAGGGCTATCCGACGACCTGCAACACCTGTCACTCAACATCCGGCTGGCGGCCCTCAACTTTTGATCACCAGAATACGGATTTTCCGCTGACAGGTCTTCACACAACAACTACTTGTCTTCAATGCCATGTGGGCGGTCAGTTTGAAGGGACACCTACGGAGTGCTTGAGTTGCCACCAGACGGCGTACAACAATTCGGTTAATCCGCCACATCTTGCCCAAGGCTATCCGACAACCTGCAATACCTGTCATTCAACATCCGGCTGGCGTCCTTCGACTTTCAATCACGCGAATACCGATTTTCCTCTTACAGGTGTTCACACAACCGCCACCTGTCTTCAATGCCATATCGGTGGTCAATTTGAGGGAACACCGACACAGTGTTTCAGTTGCCACGCTGACGATTTCAATGGCGCATCCAATCCGAATCACGTGCTGGAACAATTCCCGCATTCGTGTCAGGATTGTCATAGTACAACTGCATGGATCCCATGGACAATTACCCATGCGCAACCTGACGCATTTCCGATCTACGGCGGGACTCACAGACAAGGGGATGAATGGAATCTCTGCTCCGATTGCCACAACATTCCTGCTAACTTTGTGCATTTCGAGTGCATCCTTTGTCATGAACATCGCCAATCCGAAATGGATGACCAGCATCACGGAGTCAACGGCTATCAGTGGGTTTCCACCGCGTGCTATACCTGCCATCCGGATGGAAGATCAGGCGACCTGACCAGAAGACAGAATAATCCGGCGCTTTGCGTGAATTGCCATCTGGACGATTATAATAGTTCAGTCAATCCGCCACATCTTACTCAAGGCTATCCAACAACGTGTGTCTCATGTCACACCTCTGTTGGTTGGCGACCTTCATCCTTCAATCATCAGAACACAGATTTTCCACTCACTGGTGTACACACAACGACAAGCTGCGTTCAGTGTCACGCCAACGGCCAGTTTGAAGGAACACCGACGCAGTGCCTGAGTTGCCATCAAACAGATTACGATAACTCGGCGAATCCGCCGCATGTAGCGCAAGGCTATCCAACCACGTGTAACACATGTCACTCAACCTCCGGTTGGCAGCCCTCCACCTTCGATCATCAAGCCACTAATTTCCCGCTCACCGGAGCGCATGTCACTGCAACCTGTCTGCAATGCCACGCCAATGGCCAGTTCCCCGGAACTCCGTCTGCGTGCTTCGCCTGTCATGAAACAGATTATCAGAACGCGTCAACTCCGAATCACGTTCAGCAGGGATTTCCGCAAATGTGCCAGACGTGTCATACGACCGCAGCGTGGACACCATCCTCATGGAATCACGCATCCACCGGATTCCCGTTGACGGGACAGCATGTATCGGCGTCGTGCCTGCAATGTCATGTCGGCGGTGTCTTTCCGGGCACACCGACGGACTGCTTCAGTTGCCACCAAACCGATTTTAATAGTGCCTCAAATCCCAATCACGTCGTAGAGCAGTTCCCGCACTCCTGTGAAGACTGCCACAACACCAATGGCTGGGAGCCATGGACATTCAATCATGTGCCACCCAATGCAATTCCGATCTACACCGGCCGCCACCAGCAAGGCGATGAGTGGGATCACTGCTATGACTGTCACAACATCCGCGGCGATTTCGACCACTTCGAGTGTATCCTTTGCCATGAGCACCGGCAATCGGAGATGGATAACGATCACGATGAAGTCAATGGCTATCAGTGGGTGTTCACCGCGTGCTATGCCTGTCATCCGGATGGGAATAATCCAAATCTGATTAAGAGGAGAACCACGCCAACGAGAACGGACAAGTAGAGATGTGGCAAAGGGGCGGACGGACGTGTTGACTTGAATCCGCGGTGTCGGTCTGCTTGCAGCCGACCCTGTCGAAGCAATTTTTCCGCCGAGCAGGGTTATCCGTACCGAGTTCCATGGAATTCGCACGCCCAAACCCTGCCGGAATCAAGAGCACGTTACGGCAGGGTCTCAGTCCGGATGCGCTCTGGGTATCGGAACTTCATGACCCTGCTCGGCGGAGCAGGAAAAACCCCCGGCTGTTGCATGGGATTTGTATCAATAATCGCCGCAAGGGGCTGCTCTCACGTTATATTGTGTCAATGAAGTAAACGCGAAAAGTACGCGCAAGCCACGCGGCATGAGTCAAGCCAATGGCGGATAATTCTCCGGAATCAGAAAATCTTTTGTGTACGTCAGCACATATTATGTTCATATGGTGTGAAATATATCACTATGATGAATCAAGAAAATGACGATTTATCGCTTTTTTCGCCCTCTTGGAAGCCCCTAAGTGCACGTCGTTCGACCACTTACAGCGCGGGTTTTACATTTTGCGACTCGATTTATAAAACCTCATTTTGTTGTCACTTGACTTTTTGGTTTTTCTGACATATATTTGATCACGAATTCAAGTGACCTACTTTTGTCCAGTGATTGGCCGGAAGCTGGACGGTGTCGAACAATCATCAATACAACAAAAGGAATCATCATGTGTAAAAATCATTTAATTTCAATGGGGGGGGGTAAACTAATAGCCACTCTCCTCGCAGTGCTTTTACTGGCTGGAATCTCGTATGCAACTTACTCGTTGCATGTGTTTACAGCAAATGGAATGCAAAGGACGAATGTTATGGCGACAGTAACCGGGAAACACTGGATTGCGGCTCAGGCGCCCACCGTTGGAGGCTGCTGGTCGCTGGTTTCTTGGAATGGTCAACCCATTGGCAGTGTAGACGAGCTGGATGGCAGGTGTGAGCAAAAAACAATAGTCCTTACTAACGGAGAA
>JAGVEU010000300.1 GCA_020057985.1 Calditrichota bacterium
CTCCGTATTGGTTGGGGATATAACAATACGGACAAGATACGAAAAAATATCCATCACTACAAGTTAACACTCTCAAGTCGCTGAGGTGGTATCCTGAGCGACTTTGTATTAGTTGTCCTGTGCTCTAAGCGAAAAAGAAGTCCGTTTCGATCTTTCCGTTTTCCGGGGAATCCGAGCCATGCACCGCGTTGGCCTCGATGTTCTTTCCGAACTTCTTGCGAATCGTTCGCGCTTCTGCCTTTTGCGGATCTGTTGAGCCAATCACTTTTCGCCAGTGATCCACAGCGTTCTCGCGTTCAAGTCGTCCGACCACGACCGGACCGCTCGTCATGTACTTCACGAGATCTTTGAAGAACGAACGTTTCTTATGAACTGCGTAGAATGCTTCAGCCTGATCCATAGTCAGATGCAAGAAGCGAAGACCGGTAATTTGAAATCCTTCTTTCTCCACACGGTCAACGATCTCTCCGATATGATGTCCGGCTACAGCGTCCGGCTTAATAATCATCAATGTTGTTTCCATACTCTCCTTTAGTGCATTCCCAGTGCTTCCGCCATCAACTTGCCAATATCCGCCGGTGAGTCCGCCACACGGATTCCCGCCGTTCGCAGTGCTTTCACTTTTTCCGCTGCCGTGCCTTTGCCACCGGCGATGATTGCTCCGGCGTGTCCCATACGCCGACCGGGAGGAGCCGTCTGTCCTGCAATGAAGGCCACCACTGGCTTCTTGCATTCGGCTTTGATATACTGCGCTGCTTCTTCTTCAGCAGTGCCGCCGATCTCGCCGATCATTACCACGGAATCCGTCGCCGGGTCTTCGTTGAACAGCCGCAGAATATCCATAAAGCTGGAACCACTAATCGGATCACCGCCGATGCCGACACATGTAGACTGCCCGATATTTCGATCACTCAGTTGCTTCACAGCCTCATAAGTCAGTGTCCCGGAGCGACTAATGAGTCCGCACTTGCCCGGTTTGTTGATAAAGTACGGCATGATTCCCATCTTGCCAACTCCGGGAGAAATGACTCCGGGGCAGTTGCCTCCCACCATTCTTGTCTTCGATCTGCGCAATGCATCCTTGACCACAATCATGTCACGCACCGGAATACCCTCCGTGATCGTGATTATCAGTTCCAGTTCTGCGTCAATCGCTTCGAGAATAGCATCCGCTGCAAACGGCGGCGGCACAAAAATGATAGAAGCATTTGCTCCGGTTTCTCGAGCAGCATCGGCAACCGTATTGAATATCGGCAATTTGTCCTGCCACTTCTGTCCGCCCTTTTCGGGTGTGACTCCCGCCACAATTTTCGTATTGTATTCGAGCATCTGCGTCGTATGGAATGTCCCTTCCGAGCCGGTGATTCCCTGCACGACGATGCGTGTTTTGTCTGTAAGTAGTATTGCCATGTGTTACTCCTATCTTTCTGCCGCAGCCTTTACTGCCTTCTGCGCCCCATCCGCGAAGTCCCTTGCCACAATGAAGCTCAAACCGGATTCTGACAGCATTTTGGCTGCAATATCTGCATTCGTACCTTCAAGCCGCACGACAACAGGAACCTTGATTCCAGTGTTCTTTACCGCTTCAATGACTCCGCCCGCCACCCGATCACAGCGCACAATGCCGCCGAAGATGTTTATGAGGATCGCCTTAACATTCGGATCGGAGAGAATGATCCTGAAGCCTGTCTCCACCGTCTGAGCGCTTGCGGTGCCACCGACGTCAAGAAAATTCGCAGGTTCGCCGCCGTACAGCTTGATGATGTCCATCGTCGCCATGGCTAGACCCGCCCCGTTGACCATGCAGCCGACCTTGCCGTCGAGCTTGATGTAGTTCAGGTTGGACTTTGAAGCCTCAATCTCGGCAGCATTCTCCTCCGTGAGATCGCGCATTTCTAAGATGTCCGGGTGACGAAACAGAGCGTTGTCATCGAAATTCATCTTGGCATCCAGAGCAATCACTCTATCGTCGGCGGTTACCACGAGCGGATTGATCTCTACGAGACTCGCATCCGTGTTCTCATAGCATTTGTAGAGAGCAGTGAAGCACTTAACGCCGCTTTTAAAAGCATCACCCTCGAGACCAAGAGCAAAGGCAAGCCGTCGCGCATGATAAGGCTGAAAACCAGTCGCCGGTTCAATCGTGATTTTGACAATCTTCTCGGGAGTTTCGGCGGCCACTTTTTCAATCTCCATACCACCTTCAGTCGAGACCATGAACACATTCTTGGCCTGACTCCGATCCAGGAGAATACCGGCATAGAGTTCTCGCTTGATATCCATGCCCTCTTCAATGAGCAATCTTCCGACCTTCTTGCCTTCCGGGCCGGTCTGATGCGTGATAAGTTGCATGCCAAGAATCGCTGAGGCAAGTTGCCTTACATCTTCGGCAGTGCCCGGTAACTGTTGAGCATCAAGGCTTCTCGCGAGTTTCACACCGCCACCCTTGCCGCGACCACCGGCATGAATCTGCGCTTTCACAACAACCGGAAACTTTCCCAGACTCTTCGCAACGTTTATAGCATCCTTTACCGTAAACGCCACGTGTCCACGGGGAACGGGAACGCCATAGCGCGACAGAAGCTCTTTAGCTTGATGTTCGTGAATCTTCATTTACATATTATCCTGAATATTAGTGTAATCAATTTGGCACAATCACGGTGCCGCTCTTACCATCGAGACTATCCGCGAGCTTGGAGAGCGCGCAGATCACGACTCGCTCACCACCTGAATCAAGGAACTTAATTGCGGCTTCAATCTTCGGTCCCATGCTGCCTGCCGGAAACTGACCGTCGCTGAGATACTGCCTTGCCTCACCGACAGTCAGATGTCTAAGATCCTCTTGATTAGGTTTCCCGAAATTCAGCGCAACATACTCCGCTTCAGTCAGAATGAAGAATTCCTCTGCTCCAATATCCCGACCGAGAATCGCTGACGCTCGATCTTTATCAATGACTGCGTCAACGCCCTCGAGCCAACCATCAGCTTCTCGATACACAGGAATGCCGCCGCCACCGGATGCGATAACAATCGTGTCGGCAGCAACAAGGTGTCTAATCGCTCCAGCATTGAGAATTTCAAGTGGCTGCGGACTTCCTACAACCCGCCGCCAGCCACGATCACCATCCTGCCTGACTGTCCAACCTTCAGTGGATGCAAGTTGCTTGGCAGTTTGTTCAGAATAGTATTGACCGATATACTTTGTCGGATTTTGCAGCGCCGGATCATGCGGATCAACAATCACTTGAGTGACAATCGTAACAACCTCACGCCTCAGTCCAGCTCGTAAAAGTACGTTTTGCAGGCACTGTTCGATCATGTAACCCATCCCGCCTTCCGTATCAGCTACGATTACTCCCAGTGGCAAAATGGGCGCTCGATCCTTAGCAAGCTCAACTCGCAACAGAGCATTGCCAACTTGTGGCCCGTTGCCGTGAGAAATCGCAATGCGATAACCTCTACGCACCAGTTCAACCACTCCAGCAAGCGCCGCACGCGTGTGCCGGAACTGATTCGTAATCGTATCCGGCTCGGTCGGATTGGAAATGGCATTGCCCCCCAGTGCAATGACTGCAATACGGGGGTCAGTTGGGTAAGCAGTGGACAATCAGGAACTTTGAGATTGGAAATGGCGGATTGATAAGAACATCACAATTCAAACATATAATATACAACTCTTAAAGCAAAAAGTCAAGCAAACTGGACTCATCCAAGCGAATTTACTAACTGATCCCGTTCACGCTCCAGTTCTTCCGCTTTCAAAGCTGCTTTCTCCCACTGAGAAAATAATTCTGGGAGTTCACTGCGGATCTTCTGGTATTCTGCAAGAATGTCTTTCGACTTATCGCCATCGTGGTAGACTCGCTCATCTGCCAGCATCGCCTCAAGCTGCGCTTTTCGTGATTCTCGTCCGTCAATTTTTCGCTGTAGACTTTCTGCTTCCAACTGCGCCTTGCGTATATCCTGCGAAAAGCGATTTCGGATTTCCGCTTCAGCCCGTTTCTGATCCTTAGTCTTTGGAGCGGAAACCGCGCGCGTTGCGAAGGGGATTCGCTCAGACTCTCCTCGTTGCTGTTCCCTTGAGTCATCAAATAGATGCTTGCGAGACAAGTACTCAGACAGATTACCCGGCCAATCTCTCAACTGTCCCGCATCAATCTCAAGGACACGCTCAATCAACCTGTCGAGAAAATAACGGTCGTGACTAACCACCAGCAATGTTCCGTCGTAATGTTTCAGCGCATCAAGCAACACGTTCTTGGAGTCAGCGTCGAGGTGATTGGTCGGTTCATCGAGAATCATGAAGTTCGAAGGTCGCAGTAGCATCTTTGCCAAGGCCAATCTTGATTTCTCGCCTCCCGACAACACAGGAATCGGTTTGTAAACATCATCACCTGAAAAAAGAAACGCTCCTAACATTCCGCGCAGAGTAGCTTGAGGGAATGCGCCGCTCTCCGCTTCCATCTCACTAAGCACTGTATTCGCCGAGTCAAGATGGAAGTCTGCCTCCTGAGCGAAGTAATCCACAGTCACATTATGACCCGTTTTAAGGCTTCCGTCAGTTGGAAAGTCAATGCCCGAAATCAATCGGCAGAGAGTGGATTTGCCTGCACCGTTCACACCCACAAGCGCCAGA
>JAGVEU010000444.1 GCA_020057985.1 Calditrichota bacterium
TAAGTTTATCAATCTAATAACAAAAGAGTCTGTAAAGCGAAAAAAACGTACGTTTTGTACAACCGTCCCCTCCATCTGCAATAACCACACGACTTTCCGTCCCGCGAATTCCCGAATTTTTCACAAGCCACGCAAGCAATCCAGTGCGATTTCGCTATCTTCTGCTTCATCGTTCATCGCTCATCGTTTCCTCAGATTCCCGCTTTGGATATTACCATATAGAACACCCGCGTACCGATTATCGCCGTGCTATCGTCGAACGAAGTCGCCGATGTCTCCCCGATGGCGTTGTAAGTTCCGTCCGTAGAATCCGCGCGGCTGACCACATACGAGACAGCACCGCTAATGCCTGTCCACGACAAATGACGGTTAATTCCCGTCGAAGTAATCACCACATCGTCCGGCGAACTGAGATCACCGGTCAGAATATACTTTATCCGCGCTCCCATGAGTGGCAGCGATCCGGAAATGTAGGGTTGATAGATGCGGTAGATCTGAGTGATCGTGGTCGGATTACCAATGACATTATCCGGCGGAAAGACTCGCAGTGTGGTCAAATTATTCTGATTGTTGACATGCACACTGAGCGCAAGTCCGGTCGGATTGCCAAGTTCACTCCACGGAATCCGAACCTCGGTAAACGGATTGCCTGACCAGCCATTGTAGCTGCTCGCGGTATGTGAGCCATAGTGTCGAATCTGCCAACTGGTTCCCGTCCAGCGATTCAGATCAATGCTGTTCGGCCCGCCGTCAATATAAAGCTGATATTCGATTTTGAAAGGATCGGCAAACCGTACTCGTCCCACACTTGATGAATCTGCTCCACTGCCGGTCTGCTGATTCACATCCAGATTGACAAAGAAATTGGCGCTGGCTAAGTCGCGATTCCAATAGCCAACATAAAGAGCCAGCGAATCCCACGTAATCGTCAGCGTATCCGTCCCCGCATAGAGACATTCATTCGCCCGATCAAAGTCATTGAATCCGTCTATCACAATGGTATGTGGAGTTAAACCCGACGGCACAAACAGACTTGCCGTATTGCCTGCCGGCAGAACAACATTCCCATTCAGATCAACGACGTTGCTTACAACGATGCTGCCTTGATCTCCGCCCGCCAGATTCGGACTGATTGTCAAACGTACTCTCGTCCAATCCGCCTGACGCGCTGCACTCACTACAGAATATGAGCCACTGAATCCCTGCAAGCTCCAGTTCGCCGGATTCTGTGCGCTGCTCAAACTCACTGCTTCGCTGAACCAAACTTCAATAATCGAAGAGCTGATAAAAGCGGCCTGTGCATTCAGACGCGGACCAAAGTGATCGAGATTGAGTGTCTTCAGCGCCTCCAGTTCGGGAATTCGTCCCTGAGTATCAGGCGCTGAAGTCTCTCCCGCGAAAAGCAAATACCCGAATCGGTCATGCCCTTTCACTTCTTCGATCTTGACCAGAGTTCCGGCCAGCTCGATATTGTGGCTCGCTCCGCCATTGTTCAACATGCAGACTCCAGTCGCTCCCGTATTCGGATTCCGATAGCCCGCATAAGCCACATCCGGCGCCCACACCCGCTGCATATCGGCATTCCAAATAAGGTCAATCAGATCAGGAGTGAACCCCTGCTGAATATAGCAATCCTGATCTCCGACGTCGTAACGTACATCAAGGTAAGGCTGTGCGAGGCTCACTTGGATGGTCTTGGTAATTTCGCCGTAACTGAGAAGTATCCTGGCCGTGGAATCCGTGACTTGATCCACCGACATGGAGTAAAGATTATCCCGATAAGTTGGACTCACATCCGCAAAAGCCGCCTGATGGTTTTTCGAGGAAGGCTCATCATAGTCGCCATCAGTTTCAGCCCAATAGGTATTGTCACTTCCCACAACCGAGTAGTTGTAACCCGATGGACCGCGTGCGAAGATCCACGGCGCACGCCCACCGATAGATTCAAAGACCGCCATCACACGATCATTGTGAATGACGAGTTCTTGCGTGCCGTCAATATCAATATCAGACAAGTACGCATTGACCGGAATCTGATATTCTCCTGCCGCCCAGTGAGCAGCCTCTGCATAGACCGCCGCATTCTTGATATGGCTCGAATAGCGATGTTCCCACCCACTGATGGGGCCGCCCATATAATCATGCCAGCCCGTTTCGTGCAGATTGGTCATCATGATATACCAGCCGCTCTCTGAGAGATTGTTATTCGGAGCAGTATTCAGCCGCTGATAGGTTTCCCACCAGACTTGCCCGTAACCCCACGCCGGATTGTGAGAATCGGACAGCGAGGCTGTGCTCGCCCAACCTGTGTACCAGCTATTATTTGTGCCGCCATAGCCATCCGTGCCACCGATCAGGCCGTATGTTCCATTTCCGACCTCAATTCCCCAGCCGTTGAAGTCAGCATTGTTGAGAGCTGCATCAAGTTTCCAACTTCCAACACCGGGAGCGTTGTCCGCTACCCAGTTGACCACTTGAGAATAGTTTTCGAGGCAGTTCGGGCAGTTGAAATCGGCCAGTTCCGCTGCCGCTTCCCAGTCGGTGCCGTAGACAATAATCTGATAGCGTCCCGTTCCTTGAATTTGCGCGATCGCCGCACCCGGATTGTAGTGGACATTGCCGGTAAATGAGCCGTCAATCGAAATCACTCGCAGCGTAATCCCGGAGCCGTTGTTCATCCAGTGAATCTTGTGGCTATTATTTCCAGATGCATGCGGCCAGTCATCGAGAATCACCGCATTAACTTCATGCTGTGTCCAGTTGTCACCGAGCCAACTATCCGAGAGTCCGGCATCAGGATAATGTCCCCCTGCCAACCAGACTCGCTCCGGAATCCACGCCACGTGAGCATTATAATTGTAGAGCGTGTTGACCATGTCATGTTCAACATTCACCGACCAGTTGTTCATGTTGTCGGTCACGAAGGGCATGATGTGCTGGGCATAAGCTGATGTCAACATGCAGACCCAACCCGCAGTGATACCATCGCGCAGAAGTTGATTGAAGGCCGGATCATACCATTCGGCGGCGCTCATCAGGGTGCCGCTCATGTGAAAATTGCCTACCGCATTCCGTGCGCTGTGTAGTGCCAGAATCTCGTCAAAGCCGTTGGTTGATCCCGTCCCACGAAAAACGTTTGTGTAGGTTAGACCCTGATTGCCGTGATGAACGAACGCGCAGTTGCCCACGTCGTTATCAAGGGATTGACGATTTCGCATGTCCACCGAGCCCTCATCTGCAATCTCGCCAGTGTTCGCATTCACCAGTTGAACAAGAACCTGCGAGAGTGTGCTCCACGAGTCAGGCACAACTACAGTGACCTCGCACACGCCGCGATAGAGACTCCATGTTGCATTCTTCTCTTGCGCATCGCTCTTGAGCCGAATCGCATATCCCTTCGAATCAGAGAGATCAATATGAATGGTGGATTGGACCGAGAGCGGAGATCGAGTGGTGACCTTCAGAAGAATCTTGCCGTTCGCTTCGCGGCAGAAAACGTTGCAGAGATCGAGTGAACCATCGGTGACTTCGTTAATGTCATCCTTGAGGATCCAATCGGCAACCTTCCAGCCGTCATTCGGAACGGCAAACGTGGGCAGACATATAGCAGAGGTAATCAGCAGCGACAGCACATGCACGAATTTCAAAATCGTTTTCATAGGAGCACCTGTAAAAAATAGTACAAAACACAATCATTTTCTGACGGATCAGATTTATCCTTTCACACTTCCAAGCGTCAGACCGGAGACCAGCCACTTGGACAAATACAAGAACAAGCCAATGACGGGAATACTGACCACAATCGAGCCCGCCGCATAGAGTCCCCACTCCGTGGTCATTGTGGATTGAAACTGCTTCAGTCCAAGGGGCACGGTAAACAGGTCTTCGGTGAGCAGTACCTGCGCCGCAACGATATACTCACTCCATGCCGTCAGAAACGAGAAGAGTGCCGTGATCACCAGCGCCGGAGCGGCCAACGGCAGAATAATCGAATAGAACACGCGCCATCTGCCGGCTCCGTCCATCAGCGCCGCTTCTTCCAGTTCTCGCGGAATCGTATCATAGTAGCCCTTCATCTGCCAAATCGTAAAAGGCAATGCAGTTGCTGAATAGACAGCCACGAGACCGAGATACGAGTTGATCAAATGCAGCTTGCCGAGCATCAGGAACAGCGGCAGCAGTAGCATTGTAGCGGGAAACATCTGCGTAATGAGCAACATCATCATACCCGCGCGATGCCCAGCAAAGCGAAAACGAGAAAACGCATAGCCTGCCGTGGACGCAAGCGCGGTTGCAAACACCGTCACTGCCAAGGCCACAAGCGTGCTGTTCAACATCCATCGTGCAAACGGCCGATCTCGAAATAGCGTGACATAACTCTCGAAGGTTGCGTCCTTTGGAATCAATGACAGTGATGTCGAAAGCAACCGATCCCCGGGACGCAACGATATGGTGATCACCGTGATAATCGGATACAAGGTCACCGCCGTGAACAGAAGCAGGACAAGAAACAAAACGAGCTTCTTCATGAGACGAGCTTCGAGCGATTCATGCGCATAAAGACCACCGAAAACCCAATCAAGATCAGAAAGATAACTACTGAAAACGCCGCCGCATATCCATAGCGATAGAGATTGAAGGCCGCGCGATAGACGAATGACACAAGGATATGGGTGCTGTCTGCAGGCTCGCCTCCATTTGAGACCAGCCAGACGATATCCACCTTGTTAAACGTCCAGACAAAGCCGAGCGTGATTGCGGGGATCATCACCGGCCGCAGCATGGGCATAGTCACCGTCCAAAACCGTTGCCATGCGTTTGCGCCATCAATTTTCGCCGCTTCGTAAAGTTCGTGCGGAATGCTCTGCAGCCCTCCGAGCGCCACGGTCATCATGAACGGAAATCCCAGCCACACGTTGGTCACAATA
>JAGVEU010000436.1 GCA_020057985.1 Calditrichota bacterium
CGCCTCGCGAACCGCTGCCATTGCCTCGCCCACAGTTTGATGCTGCGTCATCTCGATAAAATTTGAAGTCATCATAGAGCCGGCCGTGTCCTCGCTGTAGGTCATCAGCTCTTGCAGTTCGGCCTTCTCTTCTTCCCCTTCGAATGCCCTAATGATTTCGGAGGAGGCGGATTCGTCGAGGTTCGCCAGCACATCGGCAGCCTTGGAGGGTTCCATTTCTTCGAGAATGTCCGCTGCGCGTTCGACGTTCATCGCCTCAAAGATGGATTTCTGTACATCCTCATCCGTCTCTTCGAGAGCTTCGGCGGCTGTTTCGGCATCCATTGCCGCAACCATGGCCTGCCGTTCGGCATGATCGAGGTCTTCGAGAATATCGGCAAGCTCACCGGGGTGAAGCTCCGCCAGCCTGCGAGCTCCGACAGTCAGGCGAATAGGATCAACGGCTGAATGCTGAGAAACCGGCTGAACAAATTTCCACGAGATCAGCTCATCATTGAGTGGCCTCCGCAAGGATTGCGCAAGGATTCTGGCGGGTGTTTCCCAGCCCAGTCGCCGGAGCAGACCGGTAAAGCCCACGTCCACATGCACGATCCACTGCCGTTCGCCGATCAGCAATTGAATATCATTCACGCGCACAACTTTCGCGCCTTCGACATCCACGATTTGCTTGTCCCAGAGAAGTTCGCGGATGCTAACATCTTCGGGACCAAGTTCCAAGGGTGTGATCTTGCGTTCATCCACCGTGAGCCGCTTTTTCTTTAGCATTTCCGAGAAGTCTGCTCCGGATGCAGGGTAGAATGCAAGTGTTTCGCCATGCCTCAGGACGACTCCCTTGATTTGCGGATAGAGTTCCGTCACTGAAGCCACGACGTCCCACACTCGACCCATAGACGTGTGCAATTCACGCCCACGCGCACGCCGCCCGAGGAAACAGGACAGAAATTGGAATTCTTCGTGGTTGGTCTGGGGCATGAGGAAGACTATTCTGCTTCAACCACCTTGACTTCGCCGAGATTGAGTTTCTTCAATTGCGACTCAACGGTTGCACGGTCACCAACGACGACGATTAAGAGGGCGTCAGGTTGAATATGATTCTTGCCAGCACGAGTGGCAACTTCACCGGTGATGGTTCCGACTTTACTCACGTAACTTATCCATTCATCGAGCGGAAGTCCAAACTTGACGAGTTGCGTCAGTTGTCCGGCTACACCGCTATAGGACTGGAAATCTTGTGGAAATCCTTTGATCAGATTCCCTTTGCTGGCCGTTAATTCTGCTGAAGTCATCGGCCGCGTCCCGCTGATGCCGCGAAGTTCCTTGATTATTTCCACGACCGACTCGCCGGTGCGCTCGGTTTGGACTTCGGCTGAGGAGAGAAACGAACCGACTCCGCGAGTGGCAGAGAATCCAGATCGCGCGCCATACGTGAAACCCTTAGTCTCGCGGAGGTTTGCATTGAGGCGACTTGTGAATTGTCCACCCAAGGTGTTATTCATGACTTCACATGCCACATAGTCGGCATCATTTCGCCGGATGCCGAGGTTCCCCACGAAAACGGCGCTCTGCGGTGCGCCCGGTTTGTCCACCAGATAGATTCTTGTAGAGGTGAGTGCAGGAACAGTTGGAACATCTTGCTTGGTCACAGCGCCGGACTTCCATGACTTGAATAGCCTCTCGAATTTGTCTTTGGCTTCAGATAAAGTAAGATCGCCCACCACTACCAGAGCGGCATTATTGGGCAGGAAGTTAGCCTTGTAGAAGTTTACAAGATCCTCGCGGTTGATGGCTTTGATCGAGAATTCGGTTCCCGTTCCCGTGAAGGGTTGAGCATAGGGATGGTCGGTTCCAAACAGCATTTTGCTGAACAGCTTCCTTCCTACCGTGTACGGCTCCTGTGATTCCTGTTGGATGCGACCGAGATAGATTTGCCTGCGACGCTCGAGTTCTTCCTTGGGAAAAGTCGGGTTGAGAGCAACGTCCGTGAGTAGTTCCAATCCTTGATCGAGATTCTTTTTCAGCACATCGAGATACACACTCGATCCGTCGTATGAACTGCTGGTGGAAAAATTAGCGCCAATCGCCTTTACTGCATCCGAGATTTGCAGGGCATTGCGTGTGAGGGTTCCTTCGTCAAGCATCTCCACGGCGAGTGAAGCAATGCCGGGGCGACCTGCCGGATCAGTAGCCCAGCCGCTCTTGAAGAACAGGCTTACCTGCACAAGCGGCAATTCATGCTTCTCAACAAGAAACAATTCAAGACCGTTGGACAGAGTAGCGCGCTGGATAATCGGAGCATTAAAGACCGGCTCCGGAGTCGGCTCAGGCATGGGAGATCGGTCAAACTCTTTTTCACTTGCCGAGAATTCCGGTTGCGGGACAATGTGCAGAATAGCGCGGCGGTTGAGGTCGAGATACTGCTTGCAGTATTTTTGGACATCCGCGGAAGTCACCTTGTTATAGCGGTCGAGATCCCATTGCATCTTGCCCGGATTGCCGAGAAAGATCTGATAGTCGTTCAACACAAAGGAGCGGCCTTGTGCACTCTGCAGTCTGCGGACAAATCCCGCCTCGTAAGCGTTTCGAGCCTTAACAAGCTCTGCTTCTGTCACACCGTTTTTCAGAACGGACTCCAGCACGGCATCCATTGCCTGCTCGATTTCCTCGAGGGTGTGTCCTTCTTTGGCAGTAATCTCGATATTGAAGGTTCCGTTGATCTCGCCGGAGGATTGATAAGCGCTGACATCCTGCGCAATCTGCTTCTCATAGACCAACGATTGATAGAGTCGTGAAGTCTTACCGGAAGTCAACACGGAGGCCAGCAGATCGAATTCCGCATCTCCCGCAGTGTAGCGAGCGGGAGTCGGCCAGGCACAGAACAGGCGCGGCAGACTGACTTTGTCTTCCGCCACGGCGCGCTTCACACCATCAAGTTGCGGAATCCACGTTTCCATGCGATCAATCGGCGCTCCTGCTGGGATTGGAGCGAAATATTTCTCGACAAGAGCTTTTGTTTTCGCGGCATCAAAATCTCCGGCGATAACCATCGAGGCGTTATTGGGCGCATAGTAGGTCTTGAAGAAACCGGAAACATCTTCGAGACTCGCGGCTGACAGATCCTCCATACTGCCAATCACTGACCAAGAGTATGGGTGTTTGTCAGGATAGAGCAGGGACAGCATGAGTTCTTCCGATTTGGCATAAGGCTGATTCTCAAGCCGCTGTCGTCGCTCGTTTTTGACCACGTCCCGTTGTAAGTCAAGTTTCTGCTGATTCATAGCCGGAACAAGAAACCCTTGGCGGTCGGATTCGAGCCACAATGCCAATTCAAGGTAGTTGCTGGGAACAACCTCAAAGTAGTCGGTGATATCCTCACTGGTGAATGCATTGTTGTTGCCACCGATGGCCTCCATCGTATCGTAGTTGGCGCAATGCTGAGAGCCCTCGAACATCAGGTGCTCAAACAAGTGAGCGAATCCGGTTCGGCCATGTTTTTCGTTCTTAGAGCCAACATGATAGCAAATATTCACAGCAACAACTGGAATAGAATGATCCTCATGAAGAACGACGGTCAAGCCATTCGGAAGTGAGTATTTCTCAAAGCTGATTTGGGGCAAATCGGAAGCAAAAACTGCTGTGGGTAAGAGGATCAAAGCAGCCAGTGCAAAAGTATTCAGTAAGTGTCGCATTTTCATGGCCTTTTGAAGGGGATTGTGGTTGATTGTATTCTGGGGGCAGTGGTGGAGGGACAAGCCCAGCTATGCTATTCGCATAACCTAATAAAATAGCGATTTCCTGTTGCTTAGTCAACCGCTAACGCTTGATTTTTTGCCGCAATTTGAGTATTTTTTAACAAACAGAATATCCCCTTTTAACGACACTCTGCCTTATGGCCAAGATTGCACCTTTCCGTGCGTTACGTTTTGATCCTGCTCAGTGCGGCGATCTCAATCTCATCGTCACTCAGCCTTATGATAAGATCGGCAAGGATCTGCAAGCCGAATATTACAAGCGCAGCCCTTTCAATGTATCGCGGATTATCAAGTCCGACGAAGTGAACCAAGATCCAGAGACGCCATATCCGGTTGCGGCCAAAACGTTCCGCGACTGGATCGAGCAGGGCCTTCTTAAGACGGATTCATTGCCCGCGATCTACATCTATTATCAAACCTTCCGGTTTCAATCCCGCGAATATACACGGAAGGGTTTTGTGGCATCCGTGGAACTTGAGGATAAAGGAGTGCGCGCTCACGAGAACACACTGGCCGGTCCGAAGGCTGATCGTTTACGGTTGCTGCGGGCCCTCGAGTGCTCCGATGAACTGACTTTCATGCTGTTCTCCGATTCCGCGCATAGTGCCGCAAAGCAGATGGATGAAGACATCGCCGGAAGGCCGCCGCTGATTGAAGTGAAGGATGATTTTGGCGAGACACACCGCTTGTGGGCAGTGACGGACTCTCTTGCCATCAAGCCGTTACAGACGTTGCTTGCTGAGCGGGAGCTCTTGATTGCCGACGGACATCATCGCTATGAGACGGCAATCAATTTTAAGAAGGAGTGCGAGGCAAAGGGTTGGAAACCGGTGGGAGTGCAGGGCTTTGATCATCGCATGATGGCGCTCTTTCCGATGGAGGATCCGGGCTTGGTGATTTTTCCGACACACCGAATGATCAAGAATGTTCCGGACTTTTCGGGCAAGAACCTACTGCTTGCCTTGGACAAACACTTCAAGATTTCGCCCACACAATCGCAGGCTGAACTCCTGATGGGAATGGAAACCCATGCCGGATCTAAGGTTTTGGGAATGCGTGCCGCCGGAACTCCTGCCGAGTATTATCTGCTGGAACTAAAAGATCCTGAAGCAATGGCGAAGTTCGGCCCGAAGGGATTGTCCGCAGCTTCACAGCAACTTGACGTGGCCATTCTGCACAGTCTGATTCTGGAGAATATTTTGGGGATTGATGCCGCCAAACTCGCCGCCGGAAACAATGTGGAATATGGCCGCTCCGCAGAGAAAGCCCTGAGCCGCGTCGGACAAGACGGCATTCAGGCGACGTTTCTCTTGAATGCCACGACCGTGAAACAGGTCAAAGAAGTAGCGGAAGCGGGCGAGCGAATGCCGCAGAAATCTACGGACTTCTATCCGAAGCTCTTAGCGGGGTTGGTGATGATGAAACTGGAGATTGAGAAGTAGACATCAGCAGGATTCACGAGATGAACGGGTCGTCTGACAGAGCTGCCCGTTCTTATTTGGTTCGCTCTATGCTTTTCATTCTCGCCACTCTGTAGGGGCCGACCTGAGTGTCGGCCCGTCTTGC
>JAGVEU010000240.1 GCA_020057985.1 Calditrichota bacterium
AGTAAACTTGAATTCAGTTTCAAGCCAAGACTATCGCCGGCTGTGAATTTGCGAAAGACCGTCGAACGCACCGTTAGCGGATCGGTCTCGTAGTCATAATCCTGATAATTTGCCGATACGTCAAAGCGAAGACTCTGGCCAAATTGGTCGGCAGGCTGATGGAGAATTTGTGCGCCCGCAAGAAAAAACCGGGTCCAACGATTATTGGAACTGCGCTGCCGAAAGATATACACAAGATGGTCAAGTCGAACCTCCGAATGCAATTCCATCAACATTGCCTGATGCAGTGGTTTTGACCAACTCGACTTGATAGCATACCGCAGTTCGTCCCGATCATCGAAATTGTTTTCATTCCGGGTATCGAGTGAGTATTTTGACAAACCGAGCCGCAGTCTCAATTTGGATTTTTCAGGCAGTATAATTTGGCCGCCCACGGCAAGATCAGTCTTTCGGCCTTGCAGGATATCTCCGCGAATAGTCTGGGTGACTGTGCGCGAGCCAATCTCAATCTGCCCGTTGGCTGAACCCTTGTGTGCAGTCAAGGTTCCCGAAAAGCCGGCCTGATTCTCCACAAGCGATGATGACACAACGGACTCTTCTCCCAGATCCGTGTCCTCGTGCTGAAGATCGCCGGTGATCTCCATTTGCATCGTCTTGCTGATCGTGTAACCGAGTTTTTCGCGAAGTCCGTAGTTTCGCTCTTTGCGGTGCGACAGCCGCCCCGATGCATCAAGATAGACGTCGCGTTGGATGAGGCTGCCAAAGGCTTCCGTCTGAGTGACATTGCCGGGCGCAAATTCCCGCTCGATTTCATACTTTCCCAGCAGATCGCGATTCATGTGATTTCGCGGGCTTTCCCGATTGAACTCAACCGATACCGTATGCTGGTAGCCGCCGGTGTTCCATCGGTCAAGGTTCGCCTTGGTCCACAAACCAAGCCCGCTTTCCTGCCGTCCAAGCCTTCGATCATCAACCACACCTGCGCCCGCCGTTATTCTGACTTCCCGCAATGGATTGGAAGTGATGCCGCCTCCGCCCCGCAGAATACGAATGCCTCCGGAACCGCCTGATAAGATCGTCTCTGGAATTGAGTAACCGCGAGGGAAAAACTCAGGACTCTTTGTACCCGTCGGACTTTCGCGTACGGGGCGGTCATCGAAATGTTCACCTTCAGCGGCTCCCCAGAGGCCTGCAAGACGGTGAAGTGGTCTGGACAGACCGACATGCCACCGCCCGTCTTGACGAATGCGCTTTGTCTGATTTTCAGGCATCTGCCAGTCCGTTTTCCAACGTCCCGATGTCTGCACCAGAATTCCCTTCACAATGCGACTGTAGCGAAAGAACTCCGTCGCCCGAAGAAACTCTATTCCTTTTTCGACATGTACACGCGCGCTATCTGGACTGTCGGTGACGATTGGGCTTTCCAACACTGCAAGTGCAGGAAAAACCGGCATCAGACATCCGATCGTGAAAATCAGGGAGTGGAGAAGGTATCGGGACACGATAAGTGATAGGCCAAAATAAAAGAGTGACGGTGAGTCTGGCCGTCACTCTGCATGGTTACGTTCTCATGAGAATGCCCTGCGGCTCAGGCGATTTTCTTCCGCTCGGCGAGGACCAATCGTGGCGGTTCATGCTTCTCAACAGTGGCTGCGCTGACGATGACCTCTTGCACGTCCTTCCGACTTGGAATCTCAAACAGAATATCGGTCAGAGCTTCCTCGATAATCGAACGAAGTGCGCGGGCCCCTGTCTTGCGTTTCTGCGCGAGGGAAATAACTTTCTTCAGTGCGGCGTCTTCAAAGGTCAGCGTAACACCTTCCATCTCGAACAGGTGCTTGTACTGCTTGAGAATCGCATTGCGCGGCTCTGTCAGAATCTTCATCAACGCATCTTCAGAAAGTGGTTCCAGAGCGGAGATAACCGGCAATCTTCCAATCAGTTCCGGAATGAGACCAAAGGTATGGAGATCCTCGAACGAAACTTGCGACAGCACTTCTTCACTCCGCTTGCGATGGCTGCCCGTTGCTCCAAAGCCCATCGGACGCTGATCTACGCGCCGCCTGACAATCTTGTCTAACCCTTCAAAGGCTCCGCCGCACATGAAAAGAATGTTGCGTGTATTCATCTGGATGAGCTTCTGCTCAGGATGCTTGCGCCCGCCTTGCGGAGGGAGTGAGGCCATTGTACCCTCAAGAATCTTCAGCAGTGCCTGTTGCACTCCTTCGCCTGAAACATCGCGCGTGATCGAGACATTGCTGTCCCTGCGAGAAATCTTGTCTATTTCGTCTATATAGACAATCCCCATCTCCGCCCACGCGACGTCATAATCAGCAGCTTGCAGCAAGCGCACGAGCACATTCTCAACGTCTTCTCCCACGTAACCCGCTTCGGTCAGCGTGGTGGCATCAGCAATCGCAAAGGGCACTTGAAGAAAGCGCGCCATGGTCTGCGCCAGAAACGTTTTACCGGTTCCCGTTGGTCCGATGAGAAGAATGTTGGCCTTCTCCAACTCAACATCCGCCATCAAGTCGCTGCCGTTGATGCGCTTATAATGATTGTAGACCGCCACGCAAATCTTGCGCTTGGCATCTTCCTGTCCGATCACGTATTCATCGAGCTTGGACTTCATCTCCTTGGGAGGCGGAAAATCCCCGACAGTACGCGATCGCCGTCCACCGCGAGACAGCGCAACAATCTGATGAGCGTGTTCGACGCAGACGTCACAGATCGCGATGCCATCCTGATGCTTAATAAGCGTGCCGACTTGCTTTTCAGTGCGGCCGCAGAAAGAACAGAATTGTTCTAGGGTTTCGTTTTGAGTCACGGGTGGGTTGTCACTTCTTCGCCTTGTTGGCGCGCGGATGAATGATCTCGTCTATAATACCGTAGTCCTTGGCTTCTTCCGCGGACATGAAGTAGTTCCGGTCCGTGTCCTTCTCGATCTTGTCAATCGTCTGACCCGTATGATTAGCAAGTATTTCATTCAGCTTGGAGCGGATCTTGAGGATCTCCTTTGCCTGAATGTCAATATCCGAAGCCTGCCCCTGCACACCGCCCGCCGGCTGGTGAATCATGATGCGTGTATTCGGCAGCGCGCTGCGCTTTCCGGCCTTGCCGGCCGCGAGTAGAAAAGCGCCCATCGAAGCAGCCTGACCGATACATATAGTTGCGATGTCCGGCTTGACATGCTGCATCGTGTCATAAATGGCCAAGCCGGAGGTCACCACACCGCCCGGGCTGTTGATGTAGATGTTAATGTCCTTCTCCGGATCTTCTGCCGCCAGAAAAATAAGCTGAGCAATGACAAGGCTCGCGATGTGATCGTCAATGGGTGAGCCAATAAAGATGATGCGTTCTTTGAGCAGCCGCGAGTAAATATCATAGGCGCGTTCGCCACGTCCGGTCTGCTCGATAACCATCGGAATAAGTGCCATCAGAAGTAAATCTCCTGTTCCATGTTTATTGTCGGTAAGCCCTGCCCGAAGGTAGGGGGTAGTATAAGTTAAGGGTGAAAGGGGGTCCGAGTCAATGGTGTCTCTCTCTTCTTTCAAATCGAAAACACGAGTTTCAGGGTAGGGGCGGTCTAAGGTCTTCCGCAGCCCGCCCGTGCAGTTCATTTCGAGGTCGTCAATTTCTTCGCCGTATTTTTGTCGGTTGGCGGGCGG
>JAGVEU010000322.1 GCA_020057985.1 Calditrichota bacterium
GTCCGTATGCCGTGACTTTCAATGGTCAGTGCCAGCATGAATTGAACGGCGATGGCGATGCGATCGTTGAGCCGGGCGAGGGAATGGATCTCACCGTAACTCTGAAGAACACGGGAACGCAGGGCCTCACGAGTTTGCAGGGTCAACTATCATCCGTTGATCCATACGTGACCGTAACTCAAGCATCCTCGGCATGGCCTGATCTAAGCCCCAATACGTCTGGGGCAAACACGACAGCGTATCTGATTTCGGTTTCGGCTGGCTGTCCGCCATTGCATTTCATTCCACTGAGTCTTCATGTAACGGGAACTGGCTTGGACACAACCTTAGCAATATATGCATCGGTTGGGTTCGCCGGACTGGCGGACAATGTGGAGAGCGGAGTTCAAGGTTGGACAACCGGAGGCAGCAATAATCTCTGGCATATTACAACGCGGCGTGCCAACTCCGCAACGCATAGCTGGTTCAGCGGAAACGACGTCGGTTCGTACAACGACAACATGAACTGCTACCTGCTAACCGACACACTTACTCTCGGACCAAATACGGATCTGTCCTACTACCAATGGTATGATCTTGAGACGGGATACGACTATGGCTATGTGGAGATGAACACGGGATCGGGATGGGTACAGCTTGGTTCGACTGTTAATGGGACTTCGGGAAGCTGGATTCATACGACGGTGTCGCTTGGTCTGACATGTCCCGGCACACTGGTTCAGGTTCGTTTCCGCATGACCTCTGACGGTGGCGTTACCAATGAAGGCTGGTACGTAGATGACATTCAGATCGCGCAGCCACCACCGCCTCCAAATATCTTTGTGACACCAACTGCATTGTCCGTTGCAATTCTTCCGGGAGCCGTGGAGACACGGCAGGTGCTGGTGCAGAACACCGGTATCAGCGATCTAAACTACACAACGGGCTTCACTACGGGCGCAACGGCGGATACGAGCGGCCCGGATGCCTTCGGCTATCGTTGGCAGTCTTCCACAGGGCCATGTGGACCGACTTACCAGTGGCTTCCCATCGGAAGTTCCGGAACACAGATCACGTTCCTCACCACCGAAGGCGATGCCGTGAAGGGTCCTTATCAGCTTGGATTCACGGTTCCGTTCTACGGCATGAACTACACTCGAATCTGGGTTTCGGCCAACGGCTGGATCAGCTTTGCCGACAGTACCACCACTAACTACATCAACACTTCGCTTCCGAACAGTGGTGCGCCGGCAGGAGCGATTTGCGGCTGGTGGGATGATCTGAAGCCACAGCTTGCGGGAACCAATGTCCGCTTCTGGACAAACGGTGTGGATTCAGCGGCAGTGCACTATGAGAATGTTCGAGCCGGCACATCACCGAATCAGGGAACCTACAACTTCCAGATCCTGATTACGAAGTACGGAGACGCCAAGGTGTTCTATGGCAACATGGGAACCATCCGGCTCAATAGTTCGACCGTCGGTATCCAGAACGCAACAAAGACGACAGGGATTGTGTATCTCTACAACCAGTTGGGTATCACAAACAATTCAGCAGTTCGGTTCGCGATGGGACCACGCTGGGTTGCTATATTACCGGCGGCAGGAGCTGTTCCGGGCGGTCAGACAGCCACATTGCTGGCCTACTTCTTTGGAGGTCTGCTCTGCAATGATCCGGGCGCGACGGTCTTGAATGTGAGAAGCAATGATCCCGACAGTCCGATTGTGCCTGTGTCCATTGGAATCACAACGCAAGTGACTCCTGATACTCCGACCGGTCTCGTGATTCGCATGGTTGGCAATGATCTGGTTCTTATGTGGGCGCACGCCAACAACGCGACTGGTTACGTGATCGAGCGTGCCACGAGTCCAGACGGCCCCTATCTGCCTTATGGAACCAGTGTTACTGAGAGCTTCACGGACACGAATGCCGTCAATGAGCCCGGGCCATTGTTCTATCATGTGATTGCAACAAACGGAGTCGTTGGAGCCACACGGCTCTCGCGATAAGCGCAACCACACGTCTGGTATCATAAGCAAGGGGTGCGCGATTGCGCACCCCTTGCTTACATTCATGGTCAGCTTGAACCTCTGTCTTCGCTTTCTCGGCTGCTTGGAATTGGTAGGGTTCTTAAGAATGGCAATGGCTGTCATTCTGAACGCAGCCCGTCCGCAGACGAAGTGAAAAATCCCTCAGTACTTGCACCTCGCCCAAGGTTACAGAGTCTTCATTTGGATTTTGAATTTCGGATTTCAGCGTTTACTTCATGAGCATCATCTTCTTCGCCTGCACAAACCCGCCCGCCTCAATCCGATAGAGATAGACTCCCGAAGCAAACGATTCTGCATTCCAACGGTACACATGATTTCCAGCAGTCAACGGCTCATTGACCAGCGTCGCCACCTTCTGACCAAGCAGGTTGAAGATATCGAGCCTGACGACTGTCGAATGGGGTAATTCAAATTGAATGGTGACTGTGGAATTGAACGGATTCGGATAGGCCGACGAGAGAATCGGTGATTGTGGAATGGCGGGTGTACCGAGTGCTTCCCTGTCTGTCGGCCTACCCATCAATTCTTGCAAGCGGTCATGAAAGGCAACTACCCGCTGATGCGAAGCTAACGGATCAATCGTTCCGCCCTGCTTGCCCGGGCTGCCCTGATCGAGTAGGTTCACCAGTTCGAGCGTGACTACTGCCCACAGACTGTCCTCGACCGCTTCAGAAAAAATGCTCTGCAATTCTGTTCGAGCATCGGAATAGATTTCTCCCGCCACCAAAGCCCAAATCGCCTCACGACGAGCCGCTTGCCTAACGGACAGTGGCAGCGACGAGTCATTCCACACTGCAAGCAGCGAATCGTGTCTCGACAGCGGGCTCTGATTGTCCAGCAAGCCTGAGCGCAAGTAGCCACGCGTTGCCCA
>JAGVEU010000425.1 GCA_020057985.1 Calditrichota bacterium
GAGGACGGAGGAAGTGATTGAGGCCTTCCGCAGCCTCCTCGCCTCCTCATTTCAGCGTTTCAGCATTTCAGAGTTTCAGCATTTTCAAGAGTTTGAACATCCGTTAAACCTTTTCGGACTTTGCGAGTCTAACATAGTGAACAGGCGAAAGAGCCTTGCAAGACGTAAGTGTATATTTTTCAATCTTAAGTGCCAAAACACGAAAACCGAAAAAACCGTACGTTTTGTACAAACCTCCTGCCTAACTCCTTCTCCCCCCTGCTTTTCCAACTCGCGAATTCCGGCATTTTTCACAAGCTGTGCAATCTTTTTCCCAACCAACCTCTTTCCAAAAAAAAGCCCCGATTGCAGGTCGAGGTATGATTCCGCCGAGCAGACAGCGAACTAAACTACGGCTCGAACTCGGAAGAAGCCGCTGAAGTTGTCCGGCGGTGCAGGAATCACGAAGAGAGTGTCGGCTGTAAATCCGAGACTGTCAGTGAACGCGGGTGGGAAGGAAAGGCTGTCGGAGTGGAAGATACTGTAGCCCACAGGAATCACCGGCAATCCCATGGTATCCGTTGCCACCGGAGACCAATGCAGAACAAGTCCCGCTCCATTTTGGAACTGCACAGTCACATCATTCACGGCACTCGGAGTCAAATGCAAATCGCCGGGTTGCGGCCATTGTGAGAGTCGTTGGTAGGTGAGGCTTGCGAAGTCAGCGGAGAGTTCCGTCATTCCTGCTGAATCGGGGAGATTCTGAACGCGCCACAGAGCCAACGCTGAATCTGTGGCGGCAAAGATCTGATCTTCAAGCGGAAGTGTGATCACATGCAGACCGCCGCCTCGACCATCATTGAGGATGTACGTATCGAGCGTGTCATGAAAGTCGCTGGCATGTTGCCCGATGGTTTTCAGACGCAAGCCTTCATTGCACAACGGCGCCGTTTCGCTGCCGTTAACTTCCGGCGGCGTCGTGGCAGATGCAACCCAGAACGGCAGCGCAACCCCGTATTGAACCGCCATCGGAAACGCCCACAGTGTGAAGAGCAATGGATTTTCTCCGGATAACACTCCTTCGATCACACAAGCGGAAACTGTCAAGCGGCGACAGATTGCATCAATTGTCGGAACCCAGCCATAGGGCAGGCTCCCTCGTCTGCCTTCGTAGGGCAGCGGATAGGGATTAAACGAATTGGTGTTTCGCAAGTCGCGGGCGACCGTTTGACACATATAGTGAGCATCAAGCCTTGCTGAGTCAATCGCCGCTTCAATCAACAGCTTGGCTCGATCATGCCGGTAGATACCGATCCGTCCATTTTGACTTCCGGCATACGAGTAATTCGAGCGAACAAGGATTCCACGAGGAGCGTCATCGGGATTGCTCGCATCATAGCGGACGTAACTGTGCGCGAAGGTCTCAAAGATGGATGCTCCACCGGCGGTATCTATCACTCCGAAAATAGCCGGCTGCGTATGTCCCACAACACTCGTGGAATCGAGGATCAGTTGAAAATCACTGACCATGGCGCAAGTTCGCAGAGCAAGTTTGATGATTTTGCCGTCGTCATCGGGTCCAGAAACGTTGCTCGTTGTATTCCAGTTGTTGGCGTCTTCAATGGCAAAGCCTGCACTATTGACCCCGCCCCATGCTTGCGAGGAATCTCCGGCATTGGCAATGGTGACATAGGAATACGAGCCATCATCGGAGTAGACAATTTCCTGATCAGGCTGCGAGACATCGCGGTTTTTCCAAAGCAGAGGTCTTCCGCTTGCCGTTGCCGCTCCGCTGATCACGGCAGTGGTACAGCCGCCGGGATCGAATGACTCATTAGCGGGCAGTACATCATCGAACGCAAGTCGGCCAGCAAGGACAAGGCAGGCAAGCAACGCGAAAATGGCTATTTGTGGTCTGTGCAATTTTCTCTGATTCACGGAGTACTCATCTGTTCAGGTGTGTCGGAACTTGCAAACTATACCTCGCCGAGCAGGGTTAAGTCCTCGCAACCCTGCCGGAACTCACGCCGTTCAAGCGAACTCAACCTCTTGAACTCCGGACTGGTTTTCCATATTCCCATTGTAAGACTATTTAATTCAGATTCCGGCAGGGTTGCGAGGACTTAACCCTGCTCGGCGGTCATCAGATGTCTTGAACATCGTAAGCTGCATCTCTACAATATACGCTCGAATTTCCCGTTTGTCAAATGGCAGTGGGGACAAGACTTCGGGATTGCGACTTCTCCGAGCCAACAGCATAGCCCAAAAGTGTCTTGAATTTATCCAGTTGATACTCGGCCACGAGTGCCAACAAGCTAATGTTACTGAATGTCGTGTGAGTGCGAATCATATAGCGGAGTTTTTGTTCCTTACTCATCCGCTTGTTCGACAGAGTGTGCAGTAAAGTGACAAGCTCAAGCCAGCGTGCCAGTTGCTCGTAGCTCTCCTTGTGAAAATACTGAACTCCTTGATAGAGATGAACTCCGAGATAGCTCTGAACCTCCGGATCATCGAGCAGCCTTGCCATCTCCGCATGTTTCCTGATGCCGCTAAAGGTCTGCGCGATTTCATGCTGCGCCACAAGCAGCTTGATCAGCTTCGACTCGCGCCACGCCGTGTAGTCATCGCAGCCAAGATTCGAAAACACCTGCGCCAGAGCTTTGTTCAGAAGCCACTCCTCATACCATAACGCTCCTTGCTCAGCATAGCTTTCGTTCGATCTGAGCTTTCCAAGCTGGCATACTGAACAATATCCGAGCGCAATTCTCCAAAAGGAAAGCGTGGCGTCTGCTCTCTTGGGAATTTGCGTGAGAAGCTCGTCGAACACCGCTTGCGTTGCTTCGGATTGTCGCTTTTTTTTGAGCTTGTTTACGCGCTTTAGATTTAACGCAGCCTGCACAAGATCTTCGATTTCACTTGCAATCTGCTTGAGTTCTTGTTTTCCGCCGCCGAATTGTCCTGCCTGCGTGAGAAATCCTTTTGCATTCGCCACGAACTTCCGTGCTGCAGTTTGATAATTGGATGCCTTAACAAGTTTGCGCAGACTGTCCGCATTGATCCAGGCTCGATACTCGTTCAGTAGAGGTTCATAGCGCATTTCCCGGTAGGCTTCATCAATGCTCGGCACTCCTTGACCACCGAGTCTGTCACAAAGCTGACCGTAAAGTCCCGCCGCATCATCCTGAACCTCACGAAAGCCAGTAAACACGTAGTACTGATAGGCATGAAGCTCCACATACATTCCCTGATCCACAAGCCGGTTGTTGCGACGGATGTACTCCAGATTGGACTTGCGGTCGCGAAAGATCGAGAATATATTCTGCTTCGGATTCAGATGCAGGCCTTCAGCAAGGGTCTTGTGAATCAATGTCCGCCCGCCTGTTCCATCGTCAACAGCCATTGCCGCCGAGTCTCTGATCCATCCGCGAGTTGCTTCGAACTTATTGTGATAGATCACAAGGGCCCGGTCTGCGCCGCGCTGGTTGGAGTAGGCAAAGACATCTTCATTCACCGCTCCGCTCTCCGTGTAGAAATCATAAAGCACGAAGTTCTCGGCTCCGCTAAAGAGGTGGCGCATTCGCATCAGTGGAAATAGTTCAGCTTCATGCCGCCGAATCAGATCCTCATCAGGGATTTCATTCCACTGGGCACGGCTGAACTCCATGCCATATTTCTCGGTGAAGCCCTCGATCTGGCCGTGGCCGAACATGGGCAGACCGGGCATCGTAACCATCATCATGGCCACACCAAAGTACTTATCACCCTTGCCGAATTGCGCAACCGCCGTTTCCTCGTCGGGGTTGTTCATGAAGTTGGTAAAGCGCTGAATGATGCGTGGATCGAATTCGAGGATGTTCTTAATCACAGTGCGGTACTTGGCATTCTCCTCCATCTTCAGCATGTTCATGAACGA
>JAGVEU010000309.1 GCA_020057985.1 Calditrichota bacterium
CGAGCCTACAAACGTCAAACTCGCTGTCTATGATCTCCTCGGTCAAGAGCTTTCAGTCTTAGCCAATGAACGCTTGAGTCGCGGTGAACACGGCCGAGTCTTTGATGCCTCGCAGCTTGCCGCCGGACTCTATTTCTACCGCCTGACCGCAGCCAATCAAACACAAACCCGCAAACTCCTGCTCGTCAAATAATCTTCTCCTCGCATAGTGGGGGAAATACTCATGTGTCATTCTGAATGTAGCCCATCCTCGGGCGAAGTGAAGAATCCCTCCGTTCATACACTCCGAGAGACGGATTGTCATCCTGAAGGTCTTCCTGAAGGATCTCGTCGAATAATCCACCGACCAAAGCAATAACACCAAGATCCTTCACCCCCTCGAAGACTTAGGGGTTCAGGATGACAATTACTTTGTCTGTGGGTTTGAAGAACGACCTCGGCATGGATACATGGCGGACACGTTAGGAAACGTGCCGCGGCAGAGGCAAGGCATGCGTTGCATTCTCGTAATTGGATTTTGATCGCGGTGCAAGAACAAACAAGTGGCAAAGGCCCCTTGCATGCTCCATTTCATGTTTCAAATTCTTCTACCTCGACTGCCTGTGCTCACTGATAAAGCGATCAATCTCCTTGGGCTCAAAGAGAATCGCCTTGCGCGACAAACGGACGCAATTCAACCTGCCCTCCTTCACCCAGCGCATGATCGTGGTTCGATGCACATCACCGAGCCGGTACGCTGCCTCTGCCAGAGTCAGAAGTCTTGTGTTGCGTTGCGGGTCAGGATCGCGTTCCTTTTTTTCTTTGGGCGTTGGCATGGCTTAATCCGTGGTAGTGGAGTTGACCAATCAATTTGCGGTTTTGAGCCGCTTCATCCATTCCCCGAACAGTTCAGGATTGTGGACTGTCTTGCTCCCGTCCTGCTTTAGGATTTTGAGCAGTTTCTCGTAAGCCGAATATGCGGAATCGTGTCGGCTGAGCGCGCGCATCCTGCTTGAAAGTGTCTGGAGCAGCTCATCTCCCTGCGTCTGCCACTCCGTAAGCGTCTTTTCATAAGAGGCCTCATGACAAGCCACACAAGCGGCTGCAGCTTTGCGTGTGATAACCTTATCCTTGACCGTGTGACACTCGGTACACTTAATATCTGCCTCCGACATGGCTGAAGGCTGCGACTGCCCCGTCAAATTCGCCGCGCCTGTGTAGACATCCCTTTGCAGGCTGTGACACTTTACACACAAAGTCGTATTCGTGACTGCCTGCTTGTGGTGACAGGCATTGCATTCTGCCTCCGCAAGTTTCAGGGTTCCATGCTTGCCGGTCTCAGTCTCGTGACAGGATTGACAGTCAAGACCCTGTTTGAGGTGAGTGCCATGCGGGAACGGACGTCCATTGTGAAGCGGAGTCAGTTCGCGAGCTGCCGGATGGCACGTCACACATCGCCCCTCATCAGTCACTTTGACTCCCGCTCGTTTTTCAATGGCTCCCAACAGGTCGGGATTATGATGCGGATGTCCTTTGCGATAAATTCGGATAGCGTTAAGTAGCGTGTCTCGTTCAGCAGGCGGAAGAGTCTTAACGCTCCGCTCCAACTCATCAAGCGCTGACAGAAGTGAAGTCTTCCAGAGCTTCGGAAGCCGATTGTATTCTGGCGGATGACACGGCTCGCACGATGGCGCTGAAGGAAGGTGACCGTCCGGGTGAACCGGCTCTATATGACACGACGAACAGGTTTGACCGATCTGCGCCATTCTTGAAGGAGTCTCTGGGATTCCGGGAAGTGTTCCGAACCAGACTTTTTCAATGGCATCGTCCGCTCCACCGTGACATTTCGCGCATTCCTGTGCCGCCAAACGGGCTTGTGACAGCTTGACTTCCTTGCCGTGTCGAATGGGAGCATGACACTGCTCACACTCCACCTTGCGCTCGGTGACATGCTTCTGATGAACAAAGTCGCGGTCGCTGAACCGCTGCAGATGCTCTACCTCTGCATGGCAGAAACTGCAACGATCCGGTGCGACATATCCGTTACCCACTACCGCCCGGCTATGGCAGTTCAAACAGTCCACTTTCTGATCGAGCACAGACGTATGGTCGAACGCCGAATCCGCCGCCGCTGGACCTGTCGGTGGAGTGTGACAGTGCGTGCAGCGTGCGAGTTCCGTTCTCTCCCCCATAGAATCCGGCTTCAGATGACAAAGAAAGCACGTGGCTTCCGTAACGGAAATATGCGCCCCTTGAACAATCTGCGCGTGACAAGACGTGCATCGAAGTTGACGATCACGGCGCGGTTGGGTCAAGTGCGGTTCATGGTCAAACGTAACCCCCTTGAATTTCACTTTGCCATTCAAGAGGCGGGTTTCATGACAACCTCCGCGCAGACAAGATGCATCATCAATCTCAGCCCAGGGTTTTGATCGCTTATAGAGACCGGTCGCATAATTGGCAAGCATCGAAATCGCCATGAACTTTGCATGAACTGTTCCCTCAAGCCCGGGATTCATGTGGCACTTAATACACGATACATCCTTGTGTTGAGATGTCTCCCAGGCTTTGAAATAAGGCTCCATCACGTGGCACTGTACGCAGAACCCCGGTTGAGAGGTTGCCTCGACAAACACCACAACGAGCACAACAGTAACAACCACAACGGCCACAAAGAGCATCAGCACCTTGCGAAATCCCAAACTAAAAAAGGATCGCCAACCGATTCCGAAAAGCTGAAAGGGCAAGCGAAGCACCGCCCAACATGCCACCAGAAAATCGTGGAAATACTCGGAGACTTTGCGTCGCAGGAAATGGAACATCAGTGTTGGTGTCTTATGCGAATGTCAAACAACCATGCTGGCAATAATGAAACCGAGAATAATAATGCCGACACCGAACGCAATCCAACCGAAGGTTACTAATACACGTCTGCGCCACGGAAGCATCGGGGGAACAATCAACTCCTTAAGATGACCTTCCTTCTCAAGCATCTCAAGTTCCTGTTGCCGCTCATGAGACATTTCCTCGGTGGACTCGCGTCCGGTGAAGATCACGTCATCAAAGGGGAATTTTCCGGGACGCAGATGACCGTTGAAGAAGTGAACGGTGAAGATGAATCCCGTGGCCAGCAACGCTTCCTCGCTATGCAGGATATGCGCAAGATTAATGATCCAACCCGGAAGGACTTGCGTGAAGTATTCGGGAAACCAGAGCACAAGTCCACTCCCACCAATGATAAGCACACCCCAGAACACGGCAAAATAGTCAAACTTTTCCCAATAGGTCCATTTTCCGAAGCGCGGCCGGGGTCCAAGCCAAAGAAACCACCGAAAGTGAGCCGTTATGTCCCGTAGGTCTTGCAGGTTTGGAACCAGCGACTTCGGACCGATGAACAACCCCTTCTTTCGTTTGACCGATGTTGCATAAAGCAGAGTTAGAATATGCAAAGCAAAGGTGACGATCATCACCGTAGCGCCCACTCTATGAATTAGTGCCATCGAGTGCAAGCCAAGGACGTGACCGGCAACCCAGTAGGCGACCACGCTATGCGAGAACTTCAGCGGCAGGCCGGTTAAGGATTGCGTGAGAAAACTGGTAACCAGCATGATGTGAAGGGTTCGCTGCCACGGAGAAAAACGCCGCACCCATGTGCGTTCGGCTTCCGGTGAGCGCACTCGCGGATGCCGAATTCGATCTGACCAGGCACGAACAAACCAGAGCACGGTGTGCAATCCAAAGAAGCCAAACACCGCAAAGAGCAAGCCGGTCATGAAGCGTTCAACGCGAGATACGTTGCGCTGCGGACTTCCTGCGCCCACTTCACCGCCGTGCGGATCGTAGTGCGAGAGAAAACCCACAAATTTTTCATTGGCATCTTTGTGACAACGCGCACAGGTCTTTACGATATTCTGACGACTGACTAAGGAGGCCGGATCATTCGGATCTCGAATATCATGATTGCCGTGACAGTTCACACAGGTTGCAAACTCCGCTCCTTGATAGCCCAAGCTGTAGACCTGACCGTGATAGGTCTTCTTGTAGGACTTCACCACGTCGGGGCTAATCTGGAATTTGAGCGCCATATCGCGGTTGCCGTGGCAGCGACTGCACATGTCTATCACGGCTTGTGGCTTCATCGCCAGGTTCGCCTTCTGAATATCTTTCTCGCCGTGGCAAGTGACGCAGGTTGGAGCTTCGTTATGCCCTTTCTCGCGGGCGATGGCATGAGCCGAGCGTGAATACTCCTGAGTTTCCTTCACATGGCAATTCTGACACTGTTGCCGCAGTGAAGCCTCGCGCCCAATGCCCTTTTTGCGCCAGTGGTACACGTGGCATTCTGTGCAATTCGCAGCGGCGCCGTTGGCCTCCAACTCCATGATGCGACCATGAGCAAGCGTCTCTTTGGCGTGGCGTTCATCGCCGTGACAACGGTTGCAGGTTCCGGGCAGTGTTTCGCGAAAGACCGCTCCACTTGATGTATGTACCATCTGCGTGCGGTGACCGGTGTGACACGCTACACAGGTCATCAGCTTTGGATCAGCGCTCGACTTGCGATGGAGAGTCTCAGCATAGCCCGTGTGGCAGGTTGAACAGAGATTGTCCAATCGCTCGATAGAGGTCGGCGCGGCGGGATTTGACGGAGATAACACATTGTGATCACTGTGGCAGGTGATACACTCAGGCGCAGTGCTATCTCCTGCGGCTATCGCCTGATAATGCTTGCTGTCCAGATAGTTCGCCGTCTCCTCGCGGTGGCACTTCATGCAGCCTTTGACCAGCAGGAGTTCCCAATCCGAGTTGGACATGGTGCCGCGCCGTGTCTTGAAGTGCGGCTCATGGCATGATGTGCAGACCAGAGGTCGTCCGCCTGCCTTTCCCGTGTGCTGTCCATGCACGCTGGCTTCGAGAGCCTTGCGCTCCGCTTGATGACAGAGTCCGCAAACGTGCCGTGTGTCCGCCTGCTTGCTCATCCGATGCATGCCATGACAGTCCGTGCAGGCGGGGATGCCACGATAGCCCATCTCCTGCAGTTTCTTGAAGAAGCCCTCCATGTACTGCTTCATGGCTTCGGCATGACAAGCACCGCAGTTCACTGTGCGCACCGCACCGTGAGGAAAATCTTCAACGGTTTTCAGGTCGGCATGGCAATCGGTGCAGCCGAGCTTTTCGTGCGGTGAACCAGCCAGACTATCGGTCGTTACACACAGCGACACCGTACCGGTCAACCGCTGAGCCGTGAGCGAGGGATCGGAATGGCAATCCATGCAAAC
>JAGVEU010000433.1 GCA_020057985.1 Calditrichota bacterium
ATGTACTGGAAGGCATCAATCATTCCCGCCGCGCTACCTGAAGCCTTGCGCCCGCCAAAATCCATGGCTGCCGCTCCGCCCAAGAGACTGTGCGGCCCGTTGACGAAGAAGGAGAGCAGAATCAGATAAACTGCCGCTGCTGTCGGGCCATTGTAATAATGAAACAAGAGCAGCAATACGAACTGCGTGAAATACATGATCACCACCGGCGGACTGCGGCGCGAACTGAAGAGTTTGTCGGAGGCAATGCCTGCTGCAAAGGCTCCCAGTGTTGCGGCAACCGGCATGGCAATCGCTTTCAATTGAAATGCGAGCGAATCGGGAGCAAGCTTCTGCACCTCCTGCAAGTAAGCGGGAAACCACTGCTCCAATCCGTGCCGCACGACTCCGGTGCAGAAATACGCTCCCGAGATAATCCACAGCACCGGACTCGTGAGCACCTTCTTCAGCGTGTAGGCAATGCCCAGCGGTTTCTCATCTGTATGCTTGTCATGCTCTCCCATGTCCGGAGCTTCTAACCCGAGTTCTTCCGGATTGTCTCGGATGGCAAACCAGGCGATTACTGCAAAGAGTGCCGTAATCGCCGCCGGAACAAAGAACAGATTCGGCCACGGATAATTGGCAATCAGGAATCCGCCAAGCAGCGTCACGGCAAAGCGGCCCAACTGAATCATCATTCCAAAGATGCCGGAGAACGTGCCTCGCTCGCGCAAGGCAAACCAGTTGCCATTTACACTCACGATGGAGGGCGCGCCGAAAGACTGAAAATATCCGTTTGCTCCCCACATAAGAATGAAGTAGCCGATCACGCCGAAATTCGTGCCGAGTGCCATCATGCAGTTCATCAGTATGGTGCCGACTGCTCCGATCACAATCGCTCTGCGTCCGCCGATTCGATCCGTGATCTGCCCGTTGACAAACTGCCCAAGTGCATAGAACCAGAATCCCGCCGCCACAATCCAGCCCCATTGCTGATTGGAGAAGCCGTATTCTTTGGTGATCGTGGTCTTGCCGAAGGAGAGATTGTAGCGGGTCATGTAATACGACGCATACATGAAACCAAGCGGCAGCCACACGGTGGCACGTACTCGGCGATAGATGGGTGTGATTTCGTTCATCGGTCTCGCGGGATTGATTTTGGTGTGCCTAAACTCTGCATATACGCTCCGGCAAAAAGATAAGTCAGGCCAAGACTAACATAAGTCTGGCGGTTGAAATTGCGGTAATAGTCTTCGTAATCGTTATTGCGACGATAATGACGATTCTTGGACTGCAAATGATCTACCGAGAGATCAAGGCTAAGGTGATCCTCGACGAAGTACCGAAGCGTGCCATCGAGCGAGACTCCCCATTGATCCGTTCTTGTCCTGTAATCTGAACTCTTCGATTCTATGATCTCGCGATTCTGTTGAAACCTGACGATTGCCTGCCAGCGATCCGCAATAATGTACTGCGCCATTAGCGAAGTGCTTTCAATAAACGACTCCTCCAAGTTGTTGAGCGGCTTGGAGAGGTTTGCCGTCGCATCAACTTGCCAGCGATCGCCAACGGGCAGATGATATTCTGCCGAACCGCCCAGTTCGACCCGGTCGCTCTGATGGACTTGATGTTGATATCGTGACCACAGAGTGTCTGAAACATCGCCACTGTCAGGATAGGTGACATTATGATATTTGTACGTCGAGTTGTAAATGTTATTAAAGTGAGATGCCGATACCACTGGCCCGATAAAGAACCCTCGCTGTCTTGAAAATCGGGTGCCATCAATCGGTTCAGCAATTCGATAGCCGCTATAGCCATCAAGGGCGTCACTCTTCAAGGCGCTGTCCTCTCTTAGAATCGTTTCCACTTCACGCCAGAAAAACCGATCCGGCCGTTGATGGACAAATCCAAAGTCGGTCTTACGGCGGAAATATAACTCCGCGAGCCGCTTTCGTGTGGACTCCGACAGCGGAGCGGACAACACGCCCTCATCCTGCAGGCGCTTCTCCAGCACATGGATATCGAACACCGTAGTGACATCACGGATGCGGCCATAGCCGACTCCGACTCCAGCATCAACAGAGTAGCTATAGCGCCAAGTCTCAGTCTCATAGCGATATTCATGACGTGTGCTGTCTCCGTATTCCTTTCTAAAGCTCGAACCCCAATTTTGATTGTATGCAGTATTCCCGCCTGCCGATCCAGTCAGTCCCAACGGAGCGCTCCACGGATAGAACCAACCTGACCAACCGGCTCCGAAAGCTTCACTCAGCGATTTCGACTTTGAGCCGGATTCATAGGGTAGCCCATCGTAATAGCTATTCACAGTCATGTTTTCACCGCGCCGATAACCGCTGGCATCCCCGCCGAAAGTTAGCAGGGAGCGCCACGGGTCGGAATCCATCAGGTACACTCCGTCAACAGCAAGATTGCTCCTACAGCTCCAATTTCGTGCTTGGAAATAATCGTTGTTGCTCTCGGAATTCTGGTAGCTGCCCCAAGTTGTCCGGTCAGGCCAAACACCCGATGTCTCGGAATCCGAAAATCAGAATAGTCGTCCGCAATCAACGTCCTGACAAAACAGAACGCGAACAAGAAAATCCAACAGTACTTCATGGCGCGACCTCTTTTACTTTTTTAGATTTGGAATATTTTTTCGCTGAGGCATGTGTCTTCACATGCCCGGAATCTTAGCGATTTGGAACTTAGCATTTCAGCCCATGGCCACCGGATCGCGGGGCACTTGAAGACAAGTGCTGCCGCGGGAAACTCCGATTTTCTTCGCCGAGGTATGTGTCTTCACATGCCAGGAATCTTGGTGACTTGGAACTTAGGATTTCAACCCACGACCACCGGATCGCGGGGCACTTGAAGACAAGTGCCGCCGCGGGAACTTTCCGCCTTCATCCTTTGCTTGCCACCCTCACCACTCCCGTCCCCACATATTCTCCGCGTTTGAGCTTGAGCAGATGTTCATTCAAATGCTCGAAATCAAATTCAGTGGTGTCCGGAGTGAGTTTCATGGCGGCGGCGAGTTGCAGCAGTTCGCGGACATCAGCGCGAGTAGAATTCGCCACGCTCTTCAGCACTCGTTCTCCGTACAGATCGCGATATTGAAAATGCTCGATATCCGACATGTGGATCCCGGCGCAGGTCACAACTCCGCCTTTCTTAACATGCCGAAGTGCGCGCGGAATCAACTCGCCTGCTGCGGCAAAGATGATGACGCTATCAAGGAGTTCCGGCGGATTATCTTCAGACCCTCCGGCCCACAACGCTCCCAGTCTGCGGGCATGTTCCTGACCCGCCACACCGCGAGTAATAACGTATGTCTGTGCGCCCAAATGCTGAGCGACTTTAATCGTGATATGAGCTGATGAGCCGAAACCATACAAGCCGAGTTTTCCGTTCTTAGGAAGCTGCGCCAGTTTGAGCGCGCGATAGCCAATGACTCCACCGCAAAGCAGAGGTGCCGCATGGATGTCATCGAAGTCCCGTGGAATGGGATAGACAAATGTCGCCCGCGCCACCATGTATTCCGCATAGCCTCCGTCCACATGCTGACCGGTGAATCGGCCATTGTCGCAGAGATTCTCCCGGTCGCTCTGGCAGTAGCCGCACGCTCCACAGGTGGATGCCAACCATGGAACACCTACGCGCTGCCCGATTTCGAGGTTGGAAACCCCAGAGCCGATCTGGTCAATAATTCCCACCACCTGATGGCCGGGAATGACTGGGAGCTTGGGCAGGGCAATCTCGCCCTCCACCAAATGCAGATCCGTCCGACAAATGCCACAGGCAAGCACCCGCAACCGCACCTCTCCGCGCCCGGGTTCTGGATCCGGCAGTTCAACAAAGTCGAGTGGTTTGTCTTCAATCGGTTTTGGCTTGGTCAGCACCCATGCCTGCATATCATGCCTTTCCTCTCAATTTCCCCCCGTTCACGGGGAGACAAAGGGGGGTTAATCTTCCCACTTGCAAGGAGCCAATATTTTCTTATATTTTACAAATCATTCTTGTAACAAACAAGCCCTATCTTCGCACAATTCTATGAATTGGCCATCAGACAAGCCGATAAAGCCGGAAGATGAGCGCCTCCGCCCGCAAAACTATCAGAATCCGACTCCTCAAGGCCGCTATAATCTGGTTATTCTTGGAGCCGGAACGGCGGGATTAGCCACGGCGATTGCAGCAGCTTCACTCGGAGCAAAGGTGGCGTTGGTCGAAAAACACCTTATCGGAGGAGTCAGCCTGAATGCCGGCGATGTGCCCTCTTCGGCTCTGATTCGAGCAGCCCAAGCCGCCTCGGACATGCGGAAAGCCTCAGAACACGGCATTCGGCCACAGGGCAAGTGGGATGTGGATTTTCCAGCCGTGATGGAGCGAATGAGCAATATACGAATAAAAATCGCATCTCTCCATAGCGTTTCGCACCTGATAGAGCGGGGAATAGATGTGTATCATGGCGAAGGACGCTTCGTGGACAAAACACACATCGAAGTGAACGGACAAGTGCTCCAGTTTAGCCGGGCGGTGATTGCCACCGGTTCACATACGGCAATTCCCGACATTCCGGGCTTGGCAAACGCAGACGCGCTTACCAACGAGACTCTCTTCAATCTGACAGAACTTCCGCGCCGACTTGCTGTGATTGGCGCAGGCGCTACTGGTTGTGAAATGGCGCAGGCGTTTGCGCGCTTGGGAAGTGCAGTCTCAGTTTTCGATGTTCGCTCGACGATTCTTCCGCACGAAGATCCTCAAGCGGCCGAAATTGTGCGCCAGAACATGGAACGCGACGGAGTCAAGTTCCATCTCGGTTGCAAGGATATGAGAATCGTGACTTCCGGTGCAGAGAAGATCATTCAAGTGGATGTTGGCAGTGACACGGTCAGCGAGCGCTTCGATCAGATCCTGGTGGCTACCGGACGAGAGCCCAAAATCGAGGGACTCCATCTTGAGGCAGTGAAGGTTTGGTATGATGAGCAAGGAGTGATAGTCAACGACCTACTGCGCACCACTAACCGCCGGATTTACGCCGCCGGAGATGTCTGCTCGCCTTTCAAATACACTCATGTTGCCGATGCCCACTCACGGATCGTGATTTCCAACGCTCTCTTCTTCGGTTCACACCGCGCTTCTGCGCTGCATATCCCTTGGTGTACGAACACTGATCCTCAAATTGCCGGTATCGGGATTCGTCCGGAGGATCACCACAGAGCGAAGCTCAAAACCCTGACCGCGAGCTTCTCTGAACTTGACCGCGCAATCCTCAACGGTGAAGAAAACGGCCTGCTCAAGCTGTACTATGATCACAAAGGCTACATTCGCGGCGCTTCTATTGTCTCCTCACATGCTGGCGAGATCATCGGCCAGATTACTATGGCCATGAATCTCAAGCTCAAGATGAGCCAGTTGTCTTCGATTCTTCAACCGTACCCCTCGCTGTCCCAAATCCTGCAGCAAGCCAGTGACACCTACCGCCGCAGCTTGCTCACACCGTTCGTCGCAGGCTCACTTAAGAAAATTCTCAAATGGAGAAGGTAGAGCGCTTCTTGAAAGTATGTTGCGATGCTGCTCTTCGAGCACTGCCATTACTAGGCAGTACCGTCCTCGGTGCTGCTCCGCGACCCGATGGAATCCATGATCACAACATACTTTCGGGAAGAACTATGGCAAGGATGCAGACTCAGGATGACAATATCAAGCGCTACACAAACAACACGGGCGACCATCAGGCCGCCCGTTGCTTTCGTCATTCGGATTTCGGATTTTCCTTAAGATTCATCGTCATCGTGGTCATGGTCGCTTGCGTAGTCGGAGTAGCTTTCGTCATCGCGTTTGCGTTTGGCGATTGCCCTTTTTAGACAGGAGAAGCAATGCTGATCCACGGATAGCCACCCAAACATTCCCCCACAGAGGGCGCACTTCTGCAGCCGTCGTTCCCCCTTATGTGCCTTTGGCTTTGACGGTGAATGTGGCGCACTCGGACGGGTAATGTCAATCAACTCAGGATCGAGCAACTCAAGGGGCAATTCGAGGGGATCGAGTTCGTCCGGCGCAATCAGATCGTCCTCCATCAGTGGCTCCGATACGAGGAAATCATCCACGATCCGCCGCGCTGCGCCGCGCTTGCCACGTGACGGCGGCTTACTGTCCAGCATGTGCGGCCCCACCATGTCCTCGATCTCGCTCTTCTTGCGACGACCGCGCTTCTTTGGCTGTGGGAGGTCCTCAGCGACTTGCATGGCAACCGGTGGTTTCGATGCCGCAACGGGCTTCAGCATCGGACTCGGCTCCGTTTGCTTCGCGCGCACCTTCTGCTCCGCTTCTTTCACAGGCTTTTGCACTTCCTTGACGACAGGTTTTTCCTTTTCGACATGCATCGGTTTCTGCAATTTCGGTGCCGCAGTTTTGTCCTTCGATAGCTTAGGCTGAAGAGTTCTCTCAAGTTTCTTTTTATCAACATCACGAACGCTCCCGCGAATCTCCTTGGGAGGCGTCTCTTTCATCTTCTTCACAGGCACTACTTTCAGCTCTTTCGCATTCACATTCTTCCTGGGCGTTTCCTTCACGGCTTTCGTTACAGCCTTGCGTTCGACTTTTTTTGGCTCCTTGACCGGCTTTGAAATACGGGTGCGATCAGCCGCCGCGGCCTTCTTTGCTGTGGGTCGGCCAGTCGCGGTCTTTTGTTTGCCTTTTGTGGCACGGGATGTCTGGGGCGCGGTGGGTGGCATAGGGTCTCCTTCTGCTTCGATCCGAAGGTCAAGTCCTGCGGAGTCTTACGAGGACTTCCTGGGACGAGGTTTGTGGAAAAAAATCAAAGGGTTGAATCTCAAGGGCTCTAAATTCTCCACTTGCCAGCAAGGCCAGATCACGACCCAGTCGGGCGGGGTTGCAGGAGAGGTAAATGAGATCGCGTGTCTTTGACTGAAGTATTGTCTTGAGAATGTTCGGGTGAACGCCACTACGTGGTGGATCAAGAATGAGCAGATCATCGCCTGTCAAGCGGCCTGCACGGGGCGGAAATGTTTTCAGCAGATCACCCTGAACAAACGTGAGTTGGAAATTTCCCAATTGTTGCGCCAGTGCCTGAGCGGTATTTGCCGCGAATCCTGAAACCTCAAACACCGCAACGGGCACTTGAGTTCCCGCCGCCGCAAGTCCCAAACTGCCAAACCCGCCGTAAAGATCCCAAATCTGTCTGAAATGCGAATTAGAGGCCAACTCCTGAATCTTCCTGAGCACAAGATTCGCCGCTCCTTCGTTCACCTGACAGAAGGCTGCCGGATGCAGCTCGACCTCGTGCTCGAGCCAATGTGTTAGCAGCAGTTGTGCATTGCTTGAAACAACGGGTTCACGATGATCCACGACTCCGGCTTTTGTGCCCGATGCAAACCAAATACCACCAGGAATGTGCAGGGGCGAGAGAATATCTTCCCACCGCTTTACGACATCCTTTCCAATTTTTCCGATAAAAACTAAGAGTAAACCTACTCCGTCTGATGTCTGATGAATTTGCAGCCGTCGTGGGAGTGGCAGATCTGCCCCGACAGGTTTTCTAAAGTAAGCAGAAACAATATGTAGTAATTCAGAAATCGGCTCAAGGCAGAGTTCGCAAGTCCGAATTGCAATCCCTTCAATTTGGCGTGCCTGATCCTGAAAACCGAGTTCGAGCATGTCATCCTGCGCCCAGACCGTCAAGCTGATTCGGTTCCTGTAGTGCCATCTTTGATGACTTGCAACAACAGGTAAAACATCAACTTGACCAATGTGCTTGGAAAAGGTTCGTCTAACCAGCTCCTGCTTGTGAAGGAGCTGTTGATCGTAGCTCAACGAACCGAGGACAGATCCATGGCACCGATCAGAATGCGGGCATGGATGCTGCACACGATGCGGTGATGGCTGCAAGATTTGCACATGCTCTGCTCGCATTATTCCAGTATTGTCTGACAAGGCGATTCGAACCTTGTCTCCGGGGACTGCCCCTTCGACGAAACACGCACGCCCGCCGACTTTGGCAACACCGCTGCCGTCAGTTGAAAGGCCGAGGATTTCGGTATCTATTGTCTCAGGCACAAGGGTTTCTCAGTTGCGATGACTTCCATACAAAACAAGATGTCCAATATAAGCGATCAGTATGGGCTTGTCAAGTGATTGATTAGTGCCGGCACGTCCCTGCTCGGCACGTAGGGGCTAACTGCGTCGCCCGCAATATAGACCAAATGTGTCGCCCGCGCCCAAATGCTAATTATAGTGTTTCTTAAAAAGGTTCCGACATGTTGAGTCGGAATGTCCGTTTGGTGCGTATCAGGGGGTATGAAAGCCATAAAACCCACCCAAGACGAAG
>JAGVEU010000392.1 GCA_020057985.1 Calditrichota bacterium
CAAACTCACCTGTCGCTCCATTTCGCGTAAACTCATCACCCCCAATTTCTCTATCTCAATGCTTCCTCACAACTCAAACTACTCATTTTTCAACAGTCCGATTAGCGCCTCGCTGCATCTTGCGGGACAACCTCCACACCTCTTGCCAACCATTCCGTGGCTTTCGCGTCACTCGTAGCGCACGGCCCGGCCAGTGGGGGACAATGTTAGCATGATCATTTGTTGCCGGGGCTTCTATCAAGCCAGCAATTGCTCCGCTTCCGGCTTAAAGAGTATCCAAAGGGCATAAATTCCCAGAGCGGTACCGAAGGGAATGTTGATCAGGCCAATAATCGCCATGATGATGGCGAACACCCGCGACCACTTTTTTCTCGCCAGCAAACCGCAGCCACAAATCAACTTGGCGATGCCAATCGTCAGCAAAAGGGACCCGAGCACGGTTGCCATGGCAGCGAGTAATGGCAACGCCCGGACTTCACCGGCAAGGATTCCGCCAACAGCGAAAAGCAGGAGAATCGAAATCCCGCCGAAGACGGCAAGAATGCCTGAGATCATGTAGAGAATTCCCAGGATCTTAATATGTAGCTCCACGTGCATGCCTCCTCATAAACTTTCTATCCGTTTGACGTGATGTGGCGCGGGAATGTTTCACGTGCCAGCGCACGCGATCGTGCGAAACCGTTATGTTGGCAACACAATTTAATTTGTTGACTTGTTTCGAAAGGGTCTATTCCCTGTTGGACGGGAAGTGAGCGAGATACCAGGAAGAGAGAAGACATGAGCCAACTACCAGCCCTCGAAACGAAACGCTTGCTACTGAGACCTTTCGCGATGGCCGACGCTAAGGATGTTCAGCGCCTTGCCGGAGATCGGGCAATAGCGGATACCACGTTGAATATTCCACACCCATATGGCGACGGAATGGCAGAAGAATGGATTTCCAAGCACCAGGAAACCTTCGATCAGGAAAAGGGAGTCACGTTTGCGATTACCCGCAAGCCTGATGGAGTGCTGTTAGGAGCTATCAGCCTCATGGACATATCCAAAGGGCGCCAAGCAGAACTCGGGTACTGGATAGGAAAGCCCCACTGGAACCAAGGATACTGTACCGAGGCCGCAAGCGCCGTGCTGCGCTACGGTTTCTCAGTGCTCGGCCTGATCCGAATCCACGCGAGCTTCCTCACTCGGAATCCAGCCTCTGGTCGTGTGATGCAGAAGTTGTCCATGCGCCACGAGGGCTGTCGCAGGCAGCACGTTATGAAATGGGGCAAGTGCGAGGACCTTGAGCTTTACGGCATTTTGAAACACGAATGGGGAGAAATAGCCAAGTAGCAAAGCAGGTCAAGCCCACTTGGGGCTTGACGTCACGCCGCGAGTCGGCGTGGCCTACCAACTTGCCGAAAAACATCGAGAATAGGAGAAACAAAATGAGTACCAAGCTATACCTGATAATCTCAGGCGCCATCTTTTTTCTGGTCGGGATGTTACATCTCTTCAGGCTAATTTACCACTGGCCTATTATCGTTGGGACGATAACGATCCCGCATTCTCTGTCGTATGTTGGTCTTCCCGTTACAATCGGGTACTTTGTCTGGGCCTGTTGGCTCCTCTCTCGGAGGGGAAGCGTAAAGTAGCTCCGACGAATCGATCTGATAGGAATGCTTGAGCTTCACAGCTTGTATTGCACTGCCTCAAACAAATGCCCCATCGCCCGTGTGAAGTACAATGATTATGCATAATCTGTGCTACATGATTTGCTTTGTCTAAGTGCCCTTAGCAGAAAACACTTTGTATAGCTCCAGCACAAGACCCAGCAAAATGGAAACAAGCCCAATACTCAATACAGTACAGCGCAGCTCCCATTTGAAAGAAGGGCCAGCGCTTGCATACCAAAGCCCTGTCGCAATTACCAGTATTGACCCCACGAAAGTTAAACCAAGAATAATCCAATCAAGATGTTTTGTTGGCACAAAATAGCGAATCAGTAGGGCTAATGCTATATTAAGAAAACCGAACACTATCATGTAGAACTTCGTCAAATCATAAAGCTCCTTAGCCCAAGAAGTCAGAGAAGGGGGATTGGCCTTGACTAATTCCGAACCAATCTTCCCTTGAACAAAACCAAAATCAAAGACGATTCCCCCGAGAATTAGCAACAAACCAAGTATTATGTGTAGTCTAAACACAGTCATGTTCTTCAACTCCTCCTGTGATGGCTCTTGGCAGGATTGAATCATAACTGTTTCAAATAGCGGCGGCAATTTTATTCTTATGGGATTATCGTATTGACGTGAAACGCAAGAATAACGCCCGCGGCTATTCCTGTTTCGATTATCGCCGCCTTCCGACGTGCGCTTCAAAAAGCGATTGCGCCACATTGTCAAAAGGCTTTAGTTCAACGACGTGAGCTACCGCATTGTCCTGACTATCGGCATTGTCATCATTCTTGCGTTTAGCAACTCTGTGACCGCGGCTGATTATCATTTCCCGATCGATACGATCAACCATGTGTTGAATTACATCGATATCGACACTTCCGATATCGCCTTCCGCACCGACCATGTCGATCGCGACAGCTTCCGTCTGAAAATCATCGACGACCTGACGCTGCATCCGTTGCAGATACCGGATTACTTGAAGAAGCGCGGGGATGTTCTCAAGGATACGACCGTTTCCGTTTTGGAGAAATACGACACTCTGGAGCAAACACTTGGCCGTGAACATCGCCTTCAATTGATGGGCAACTGGCAGATACCTGCTGAAAAGATTTACCAGGATGCCAGACAGATAGGTGGCGTGATCGGTGAGTTCGCCGACCGCTTGCTGAAGACCTATGTCGGCATGAGTTTCGCCGCGAGCATTCCTCTCATGGAGGGATTGTCAACTGCGGAGTCGGCTTTTGTCGCTGACAGCTTCCTGATCTTCATGCAGGAAGACGAGAAGGATGAGAATCGGTCGCTCGAGGAGCTCGACAGTCTTCAGAAATTAGGGGATTCGCTGGCAATCAGGTTCAAGACCGTTGGACCGAGGATTAGCATGGCCAACATTCTCGATGCGTCGCGGCAACTGGTCAGTGATTACCAGCAGTTTGCCGATTGGCTGTCCGTGAATAAGATGGCTTTGCAGCAGGTCCCCGACTCACTGCTGGCCAACTACTTCTACAGTTTCAAGACAGAGTGCGGCACCATTGCCGTCGGCGGAAAGGGCAACGATCGTTATGAAGGGGATTTTGCTATTATCATAGATTTCGGCGGTGATGACGAATACTATCTTTCGAACACGCCCGGGCAACGCTTTCAGATCATAATCGACATGGCGGGCGACGACCGCTATATCGCTCAATCGGATCATTGTTTCGGCGCCGGATTTCTCGGCTGCGGCATTCTGGATGATTGGGGAGGGGATGATACCTACATGGCAAAAAACTATTCGCTCGGCTGCGGCATTTTTGGGACCGGTATTCTTGTCGATCGCACCGGAGATGATACTTACATCGGTAACATCGGTTGTCAGGCGGCATCGTCTTTTGGTGTCGGCATGTTGCTTGATTACAGCGGGCGCGACAGTTACAATGCGGCGCTCTATTCGCAGGGCTTCGGATATATCCTGGGATCGTCGGCGCTGGTTGACTGCAGCGGCAATGATCGCTACGAGGTCGGTTGGAAGTATGGCGATATTGGACGGTACGAGGATCATTACATCTCGTTGTCGCAGGGATTCGGATATGGTTTGCGTCCCCATTTCTCCGGTGGCGTTGGCCTGCTGGTTGACGGTGCGGGAAACGACGTCTATATTTCCGATATCTATGGGCAGGGTGCATCCTACTGGTGGTCACTTGGAGGGCTGGTCGACTACGGTGGTAATGACCAGTACATTTCCTATCAATATGCGCAGGGCAACGGCACGCACTTATCTCTTGGAGCGCTGATCGATATCAGCGGTGACGATCTGTATAGCTCCAAGGGTGTCTCGCAAGGTTGTGGGCATGATCTCGCACTCGGATTGCTGCTTGATTGTGCCGGCAACGATCAATACAACGCTTTTGACTTATCACAGGCGGCCGGCTCCGGAAACGGTATCGGCATGTTGATAGATTTGAAGGGTGATGATGCCTATCTGGCGCGTGTGAAAGGCAACACTCATGGTTACGGCAATCCACGGCGCGAGTATGGTTCCATTGGGCTGCTGCTTGATTTGAGCGGGCAGGACTTCTATCGCGGCTATGGTGTGGATGATTCCTATTGGGTCACGCAGTCGAAATGGGGAATCGGCGCGGATTTGAACTCTGTTAAACCGGACACGGCAAAGGCGAAACCGAGTGGTAAGTAAAATCGTCATCATGGTGCTGGCGATGACGTCGCTGGTATTCGCTAATACGAAGTCGGAGGTCGAGCGTCTGTTTCAGACGGCATCATCGGGCGAAATCAGGTTTGCCAAACTGGTGCAGCCGTCGAAAGATTCGCTGGCAGCGATGAAGGATAGCGCCGCCAAATATCTTGTCAGCAAACTGACCACAACCGATGCACGCGAGGCGCAGACTTTGACGGAGATTTATCGCGGGATCGGCAAAGCAGGGACGCCGTATCTGATTGCGGCGTTGGCTACTGACAACAAGTATCAATTGCGTACAGCAAGTCGTTGTTTGGCCGAAGTCAAGGACTCGACCGCTGTTGACGCATTGCTTAAGGCGGCGACGAATTCCGACTACACCGTACGGTCGGAAGCGCTGGCGGCTGTCGGCAAAAGTGGTGGCGGCGCGTCGACTGCAACGCGATTGGAGCCATTCTTCAGTGACTCGATCTTCTCGGTTCGCAAGAGCTGTGTCTATGGACTTGGCAGGCTCAAGTCACCGGCGTCGCTTGATCTCTTGATCATAGCGCTGGCTGATCCCCATTTTGGGGTGCGACTAACAGCCTATGATGCGCTGGTGTCTTTTGATTCGCTTGCGCGTGAGAAGGTGTCGGCCTTGCTGGATACAGTCAAGGTGGCGCCGGTAACCGGCCTCGCTATCAGACTGGCGGGGCAACTTCGTATTCATCAGGTGGAACCAATGCTTGCATCCTATCTTGCCGATAGTAATCCACTGCTGCGGGGATGGGCGGTTTGGTCGTGGGGACGGCTGAGAGGTAGAGATGCGGCCGCGCAACTGGATGAATTGCAGGAGCGCGAAAGCGATTTGTTCGTCAAGTCGATGCTGACTGACACGCGCGCTTATATTGATACGCTCACTTCCCATGAGTAAATTCGATTTTCTGGATCGCTTCCACAAAGAGCAGAAGCTGGATGTGGATCGCGTTGCGTTGCGTGATTTTGCCTCGGAAATCGGTGGCAGCATTGTCACCACCTCGGGCGGTACCTATCTCGAAATCGTGACCGAGTTTACGACCAAGTTCCTGCACGGCGTCAAAGCGCTTCAGACCTTGCTGGAGAAGCGCTCCGTTTCACTCGATTGTTTCGAGACCACAAGTGGCAACGGCAACATCGATATGGAGCAGTTCGTGTTTGTCGATGCCGAGACAACGGGACTATCGACTACAGCCGGAACGGTGGCGTTTCTGATCGGTGTCGGATATGTGGAGGCGGATTGCTTCAAGGTGCATCAGTTCTTTCTGCCCGACTATGCGGATGAACCCCCGATGCTGGAAGCTGTCGCTGATCTGGTAGATGGGAAGACGGTTGTGGTCAGCTTCAACGGTAAAGCGTTTGATCTGCCGCTATTGGAGGCGCGCTATGTTTTACAGCGGATGACAACGCCTTTTGCAGGTATGCGACATCTTGACCTTTTGCATGTATCGCGACGATTCTGGCGGGGGAGATTTGTCGACAACACGTTGCAGACATTGGAGAAGGAATTGCTCAGCGCCTATCGCTATAATGACACGCCCGGCTATCTGATTCCTCAACTCTTTTTCGACTACCTCCGCACCGGCGAGCCGGAACCGCTGGCGGGTGTGATGCTGCACAATCGCCTGGATATCGTTACGCTGCTTTTCTTGATGAATACAGTGCAAACGTATCTTGAGGATGCCCCCCGCTTTGACTACTACTCGCCGCTTGATGCCTTAATGATAGCCAAGCATCTAACGCGCAAGGGAGAAATCGAGGCCGCGGCGGAAGTGGCCAGCCGGCAGTTTAGTGGCAAAATGAAACATGAGACGGAACTGTCTCTGGCAGTGCATCTTTACCGAGCGCAGAAGCGTCTCGGCAGGCACGAGGAAGCGCTGGCAACGGTCATGTTTCTCAGGCAGGCGAAAGGGGAGACCAAGCTGTTTGCGCTGGAGGAAGCGGCCAAGATTCTTGAGCACCGGCTGCGGGACTATCCACAAGCGTCGCAATTGGTGCTGGAAGCGCTGGAATATCTTGACAGCCCGCTAGCGGACTTGCTGCCAAAGCGATTGGCGGTCTGGTATGACGCCCTGCAAAAACGACGTCAACGTCTTCTGCAGCGACTGAAGTAACTTTCGGCTGCATGTTTATCTGGGTCGTGTCGATAATATGGGTTAGATGAACAGACTACAGTTTGAGGCGCGTCTCTCTTCGTTTCGGACACTGTCAACGCTACCGGCGGTTATGGCAGAGGTTCTCCGCATTTGCGATGACCCGGACTCCTCATTGTCGGAACTGGGTGAAGTAATCATGCGCGATGTCGCATTGATGGCGCGCGTTCTCAAGGCGGCGAATTCACCATACTACGGCACTTCCCAAGAGATTTCCTCGATTCGACAGGCGGTGCTGACTCTTGGCGCCGCGCGCGTGAAGTCCTTGTCGCTCTCGTTGTCGCTCTATGAACTATCAAGCAAGATCGGCGGCAGGGTTAATCTGAAGGACTTCTGGCGGCATTCGCTTAATGTCGCGTGTGCA
>JAGVEU010000076.1 GCA_020057985.1 Calditrichota bacterium
ATGTTCACATTCGTTCCCTGTGGCGGCGCAACTCGAAATTGAAAGGCAGAGGTAGATAGAACCGTATCGCCGGCCGAGTTCGCGGTCACCCACCACGAGTGTCATTCCATACTGCGTGCACCGTGTCACCTGTTGTGCGAATACGGTGCGTTGAGCCGGAGTTTGTGAAAATGAGGTGTAAGCGTCTCCGCTCGAATTCGTTAGCCGAACGGGTTCGTGCCATTCCGCTAAGGCTATTGCACACACAAATACCGTTGCGAGAGCGAGAAGTACCAGTTTACGAGCATACATGAGGACGTCCTTTCTGTGTGGAATTTGTACTGAGTTTCTGCACGTCCGAAAGTCAAAGCAGTGCCAAAGTTCTAACTACTGCAATTCATTGTTGATAGCCATTTTCTCAAATCTGATATGTGTGTAACCGGCTCACAGGGTGTTTACGCTGGGTACAATGGGAGGGGCAGAGGGGAGGGACTAAACAACTCGCTGTCATCCGATTGCAGGTCAGTGAAGCAAAACAGGCGACCCAAATTGGGTCGCCCGTGGTTATATTCAATGTGGATTTCAGCTATCGTATCAGGTACATGGAGTGCAATGTCGCGCGTCCTTTGGTGAGCAATCGCATGATGTACAAACCGGACGGGCAATCTTCGCATCTCCATGATGCCGTATGATCGCCTGCGCTCCACAGCCCGTCTCCAATTAGTGAGACTCGCCGCCCGAGCACGTCCACAATGTCCACTGAGCCGATGATAGTTCGATCCACGGTCCAGACAATTGTGGTCTGCGCATTAAACGGATTCGGAAAATCCTCGAGCGTGATAAAAGTCCGCGGTAAGGTCGGCTCTCCATGCGGCACGTCATCGCTGATGCGTCCAAAACCGGTCGTGTCGCCGGGTACGCGCCACACTGCGGTCCCGATTTCGTAGACGATGGCACGTAACGGACGAGCGGGACCTGTCGAGTAAAGGCCGCCCACGAAGTGAATCTGCTGGCTATTGGTGGGGCGGTGAGCGTCTCCCGACGGCGGAGAGTAGATCCATGCTCCGAAATCAAGCAAGAGCACAAGGCTGTCATTGTTCCAGTGGAAGCGATAGGCCACCGAGTCATCGGGTGGCGCGGGATTGGTTACAAGCTCGACCAGTCCCGTTGCTTCGACGCGCGTCAACATGGAATCGTCATAGCCCGCAGCCTGCTGGAACGCTCCGATCGCTCCGCCGTGTCCCTCTGTCCAGTCCCGCCAGTACTGACCGTTGATCATGCGTACGACGAGCATCGGCGGGGTACCGTAGCCAAACGGCGCAACTTCAAGAGCTACTAACTCTCCATTTTGCGGACGCTGTGCTGTGCCCTGTGACGGCAGATACCACGGCGGACCAAACAGCAGTTGGTAATCATTGGTCGAATCGGAGCCAACATCAAGGAAGTACCGGGGGAATGGAGAGCCCGAATTCTGAATGCGGGTTTGCCCCTGAAGGTTATAGGTCGAAGGGTACTCACCCGAACCTTCGCCATAGGCAAGGTGGAGGGTTGTGAAGGTCGTCGAGTTTGCGATAACATCGAGCCCATCAATATCATACCCGAGCCCGCTTCTCATGGCGAGTTAGGAGCAAAAACCTTCCGGCAGACGATCAAATCGAAATGCTCCGTCGGACAGAGTCAGCGTTTCATAATATACTTGTGAAGGTGCAAGGTAGTCAAGGCGCACGCTTGCACCTGAGACCGGATCACCGTTACCCGAGAAGATGTTTCCGGCTATGCTGCCTTCTTGTGCGGTCGCAGAGTCAATCCCGGCCACTGCGCAGAAAACAGCCACCGCAACAAGTATATGTTTCACATGCATTCAGCGCCTCCAATCTATAGAATATGACCATAGCTGTTCTCGAAAACAATCCGACAAGAGATACCGGCAGGGTTGCTGAAGATCCTTCCTTTGTCAGGACAGGCTCTTAACCCTGCTCGGCGTACAGGTCGGGAGGTTTTCGGAAATTGCAATAAACTCTGCCCGAACGGATCTGTGATATCCGGTCGGGAAGTAGTTTCATGAAGCCAGCCACACGGGGCGCAGCACGGATAATCACCCCGTGGGCCGGCAGGTCGGAGCTGAGTGACGTGGGCGGTCGTAGCGTTACTTGGTAACCGTCAGTTTTCGCACGTCCACTTCACCGCGCTCATTGCTCACTCTCAACAGGTACAATCCTGATGCGCCCGCGGCTCGCCAAGTGAGCCGGTGTTCGCCGGTGGAGATCTTGCCGTTCAGCAAGGTCGCAACCTCCCTTCCGAGGATGTCGAAGACCTGTGCTCGCACGACTCCCGTCTCCGGAATGATCAGCGTGATCGAGGTTTCCGGATTGAACGGATTCGGATAGATAGATCGAATTCCGAACCGACTTGCACTGCTAACTCGGTTCAACTCCTCGACTGCATTGGGATGACCAAACTGCGACAGATGAAACCGCCACGCCTGATCCGACATGAGATCTCCCCACGCGCCTGCGGTCGCTGTGACATACCACACGTAGTCGTTATCCACTCTCAGCTCGTTCATATCTACAGTGTAGGAGGTCTGGGCGCCCACCTCGTAGTGGTAATATTCACCATTCAGGGAATCATTGGTGCGGAGAATGATGTCCAGTACGAAAGTCACAGGGGGTTCTGACGGATTGCCCTCGATAGCCTCCCACTCAAACAGTTGCGTTTCGTTCGTGATCATTGCGTTGTCCGTTGGGGACAATAGGCTGAAGTGCGGGATGGGCGGCGGCGGAATTCCAAGCATGAACGTCCACTCGGATTCGGATCGAATGGCCGCCGTCCCCCAGTGTGCAATCACCCACCAAACGTGGATTGCGTTGGGGGATAGATCGCCAATCGGAATAGAAAAGGAAGTCTGATCACCCGCGTCATAGGTAAGCGGACCTGGCGGACGGCTTGAATCGCCCATCGCAACGTACACGATATAGGTGACCGGATCACTCACTTGCAGCGCTTGCCAAGTGAGCAGCACCGGCTCCTCGACATATGCGCCATTCTCCGGTGACAGCAGATCGAAGCCCGGCGGCTCGCCGCTATCGGATATCCCTTCGCCCCGGAGTTCTACAGTGACCACCGGAAGGTTACCGCCATTTGATTCCAGTCGTAGCGCACCTTGATGGATTCTGCCATCCTCGCTTGGGGAGAAGCGACACGTCACAGCATA
>JAGVEU010000189.1 GCA_020057985.1 Calditrichota bacterium
GTTGCGGTTTCGGATTTCGGCAGGGTTGCGGAAGACCTTAACCCTGCTCGGCGGCCAATGACTGCTCATTGGCGGATTACTTTCGGGAAACAGTATAGTCTTACATTCGCGCCGGAATTCACAGGCACAATTGTCAATTCTTGAGCCGTGGAATCGTAGTGACCGCAAATGCGACGCATGAGTTGGAGCGTGTAGTTGAGCGTCTGGTTGCCGTCGCGCTCGCTGAGGTAGACCGTGTACAGTCCAGGGTCCGGCAGGACGTAATCAACGGTGTCAATCGATCCGCTCGTCGCCGTCAGGTTCAGCACGTGCACATGCGCGGGGTTGAACAGCTCCAGCCGCAAATCACCGTTGACGGTGATCCTGTGATACCGCAGCATCATCGAATCTCCGCCCTGACCATGAAATGTGAAGCTGTCTATCTCTCCGACAGGGTTGATCGACCCTGCGATTAGGGTGTCGTACGCGAGATGCACTTGTCCGGTAGCTTGACTGCTCACGAGAGTAATTGCCATGAGAATGATGAGAATTTTGGTTAACTTCATCGTAGACTCCTTTTCGACTCTGACAGTTGTATGGACCGCGACTTCTGGGCCGCAGGCAATCCCGTTTCGAGCATCATGAGAAACAAGAAACGAGCGAATCCCGCCACTGAATCAACGGAAGATTCGCTCGTCACAGATGCCCGACCAGAGTAGTGAATCTCCAGTAGTTAATGCACTGATATATAAGCTACATATTAACAAAATCGAAGTCAAGTAAGACCAAAGAAAAAAAATATTATTCCGCCTGCCATACGTGCAAAATTGCTGATGCAGATCCATCGCTTCACTCATCAACACTCGATTTCTCATCATGTTGCGTATGCTGCGCTTCAAGACTTTGTGGTAAAGAAGGCTGACAAAAGCCAAACACCGCTGCCCATGCCTCTTGGCGCAACAGTCTCTGATGCTCAAGAGTGGGATGCGGAACCATTAAAATCAACAGCTTACAACTTAACCCATTGTTTTACTTACACAGAGGTGCTGTATCAGAAAGGCCTCTCAAAGTATCCTCTCTATCCACTTCGCACCTTCCTGAACAAACTCGCAAATTCAATTCCGATAAGCTCTTCCCCTAATCCCGACATCCCTACCCAATGAGCTTCAATCCTTGATCCTACTGAATTTGCGCATTTGGTCAATTTTTCTCTTGACAACCTGTTCGCAATCCATTATATTGTCCCTCAACTGCCAGCCACCTGCCTCTCGCCTCCTCCTTTCAGCGTTTCAGTGTTTCAACGTTTCAGCGTTTATTCCCAGTCCTCTTGCTCAAGTGCATGAATGGAGAGACCAAGAAGATAACGTCTACTCTACTGTCCGCAACATATTCAGCAGCATTTTGAATCGCAAAGTTGCCTTTAGTGCATGGGAAATGTCGGCGGGCATGATGATAGACTGTCCTTTGCGGACCACATGCGATTTGCCGCCGATGATGATCTCAGCTTCGCCGTCAAGCACTTCGACAACCGCATTAAACGGAGCCGTGTGCTCGCTGAGTTCCTGACCTTTGTCGAAGGCAAACAGCGTGAGCGAGCCGGATTTCTGTTTGATGAGGACCTTGCTGACCACGGAGCTGGCCGAGTATTCCACGTGATCTTTCAGTGTGATGACTTCAGCCTTGGGAGCCGATTCGTTGGACATTTGCCTTCCTTATATTTTCTTCTTTCCGAGACTAACCATATAAAAAGGTTGCGCCTGAGTGCGGCAGAGTTCACGCACTTTGTTCTCATCGAGGGTGCCGACTGCCACTGATCCCAGCCCCAGTGTCTCCGCCTGCAGATGAACATTCTGCACGGCATGTCCCATCTCCATAAACACAAATCGTTCCGCAAGTTCTCATAGCATTCTCTGCAAGAACTTCATCAAAGGCAGTGCTTTTCTCAAGGGACTATTCTGTTCAAGGCTCAGCGATTTCGCTGGCATACAGCCTTCTGGTCTAAGTCTTGCCAAATCTCTTGTGGAAGCAACGTTCACAGGGAGTTTTTTGGAAGATGGCTCGCACTGCCAAGTTTAGAGTTCTCCGTGACCTACTCACGGCCATCGCGCCGATTGCCACCGTTCTGTGGCTCGCAATCGGTCTGTTTCTGCTACGCAACACGTTGCACGCTTCCGACAGTGGGGTTGAATACGTTCAATCCTATCGTCAGATGGATTCTCTGTTCAGAACGGTCTTCGATCCCGCCGTCAATCCCGGAAAAGGCAAAGGATGGAAGCCCTACAATCGCATGGCCTGGTTCTATGGTCAGCGCGCCTATCCATTCGACGACATTCCCGTCACCGCGATGATGGATGCGTGGCAGCAAAAGCAGGCCACGCGCGGACATTCGAGCCTCGATGAGAATTGGTTGCCCATGGGGCCGACCAATCTTGCCGGACGTATTCTTTGCCTTGCCTTTCATCCGACGAACATCAATATCATCTACGCAGGATCGGCATCTGGAGGCCTGTGGAAAACCACAGACGGCGGAGCTAACTGGATTCCACTGACGGATGAACTCCAGAGCTTGGCCGTGGGTGCGGTCGCACTTGATCCGACAAACCCCAATATCATCTACATTGGAACAGGAGAAGGTGCGTTCAATATAGACGCCGTTCTTGGCGCTGGTGTTTTCAAATCCACCGACGGCGGCTCCACTTGGAATACCACCGGATTCTCCTGGACACAGTCGCAGAGCCGAGCCGTTAACAAGCTCGTCATTGATCCGACAAATACCCAGATTGTCTATGCCGCGTTGAACCGGACAAGCGGTGGCGGAGTCTACAAGACAACCAATGGCGGCGCTTCATGGACCGGTTATCACACCGGCGACGTCAAAGACGTTGTCATACACCCCACCAACTCGAGTATTCTCTACTGCGCGGTCGGTTATCCTTGGGGAATCTCGGAAAACGGGATTTTTAAATCTACTAACAGCGGTGTGACTTGGACTCGACTTGCCACAGGTCTTCCAAGCGCAAACAGCATGGGACGAATGGCGCTGACCATTTCTCCGAGCAACCCGCAGATTCTCTATGTGGGAATCTCCACGATTATATCTTCCGGAGCGGGACTATATGGCATCTACCGGACTTCTGACGGCGGCACGAACTGGACTCTGCAAGCCAATTCGCCGAACATGTATGCCGGTCAGGGGTGGTACAACATCGTCTGCGAAGTGGA
>JAGVEU010000381.1 GCA_020057985.1 Calditrichota bacterium
ACGTTGCACTTGCACTTGCACGGCTTGCGCATCTGACACCAACTGACTACTATGTCGGGATCTGCTCGGGGTCAGGTGTTGGCGGAACGTGTTTTCGAGTGAACGGAATGGACGCGAACAGCCCGATTGCTCGAACGATGCTCGTTGCCACGGGAACTGAGCCGTCAAACCCCCAGAATGCTTCGATTGTAACGCATGAACTTGGTCATTCGATTGCCGGACTGCACCTTTGCCCACGCCTGACTCCCGGATCCTGCGACCCTTTCCCGGGCGGTTGTTCGGATATAGAGCTATACTGCCAATGCGGATATAGCGATGCTGCTTGCCAACTGGACTTCTGGGGTCTAAACACTAGCTCAGGTATGTGCGACGGGACCATTGTGCGAAGTTTGCCGCGGCGCGATCAGTATTTCGTAGACATAATGGCTAGAAACGGCTGCAACGACTGGGTAAGGTGGAATCCAACCTACCTAGCTTTCAAGAACGCAGCTCTCGGGCAATCAACCGCAATGAGAGAACGGGATAACCGTCTTGACGACTCCGGCCCCTACTGTATCGTTTCCGGCATTGTCGGTCGCGACACTCTCTACGCACCGATATTTGAGATCGAGAACCGCACTGGCGAGTACACTCCCATCCTTCCCGATTCCGGAGCGCACCGCCTTGACTGGTGGGATCACAATGGATGGAATGTTATTCAGACCATGTACTTCGATCCGGTCTTTGAGCGGAGAGAAGGATTGCTGGACTATGCGAACTTCTTTATTGTGACTGCGAGGCCGGAGGATGCGGGACTGCTTACACTCAGTATCGGCGAGGAGATCATTGACTATATCGGAGCAGGTTATCAGCCGCCGACGGTGGAAGTGCTCAGTCCGAACGGCGGCGAGACGCTTGGCGACAGCACGCTGATTACATGGTTTGGTGAAGACCCTGATCAGGATCCGGTTACGTTCAATATCTTTGTCAACCGTGATGGAGGCAATTGGGAATTGCTTGCACATGGAGTTCATGACAGCAGCTTCATGTGGTATTCCGGTTACTCACCCGGAACCAACGCGGGCCGCGTGAAAGTAGTCGTGTCCGATAGTTGGAACACGAGCGCAGATTCCAGTAATGGCACCTTCGTGATTCCGGCACATTTCCCGACAGCCACGATTGAGTCTCCGCAAGACACGGCCACGATATTACAGACCCAGTATATCTCGCTTGCGGGTCGGGGGAGCGATCTGGAAGATGGGAATATTGGCTATGATAGTTTGGTATGGTCATCCACTCTGAGCGGAGCGCTCGGAACAGGCAGTCTTATTCAAGCGAGCAATCTGGCGGTCGGAACTCAGACGATTCAACTCATGGTCACGGATCATGACGGCAATGCGGGCTTCGCTTACACAACCGTGATTGTGCTGGCGGATGGCGATCAGGACGGGATGAGCGATCTGTGGGAAGCGGCGCATCATTTGGATTCCACGCGGAATGATGCCTACGCGGACTATGATCTCGATGAATTGACCAATCAGCGGGAGTCTCAGTTGGGGACATTACCGGACGATGCGGACACGGATAATGATTCTCATAGCGATGGTTATGAGGTGGCGCACGGTTCGGATCCACTGAATGCCGGTTCGATTCCAAATGTCACTTGGATTACCCCATCCGGAGGGTGGGGGCTGGTACCAGTGGGGGAATTGCCCTTTGGTTCATCGGTTTCGTTTGTATGGAATGCAGCCTCATGCGATGATTCGCTGCGGCCACTGTTCTATGAAGTGCAGCTCGATGCCGATCCGAATTTTTCTAATCCACTGATTATCTATGCGGATTCGCTTACAACAGCAACCGCGCCGTGGCAACTTTCGGTGGGGCTTACCTACTCGTGGAAAGTGAAGGTCTCGGATGTGTACGGTCATTGGATTTGGAGTCCGGTGGTTACATTCAGTCGCGGGCATAATCCGCAGATACCGCGAGTGATTACGGATTTGATTTGTCAGAAGCGGGATACGGCGATCTATCTGCATTGGAGTCCGGTGACCAGCGACACGTTTGGCAATCCGGTCACGCCATCGTATTATATTATCTACACGGCTCCGGCAGTGGATCAGGAATTTCTGCCGATTTACTACTTGGCGGCGAACGAGTGGTATGACACGGAAGCCCTAACGCTCGAATGGCCGACCTGGTTCTATCGCGTGCAGGCTTCGACGGATGGGAATCCTCCGGCGCAACTTTTCTCACGGCGGAATTGGCCGGGGATGAGTAGAAGCGAGAAATGAGAAACATACTGATTCTCGAAAGTAATCCACTATTGCCTGTCATTCTGGACACCGCGCGTCTTCGGCTTCCGCGCGGGCGTCCAGAATCTCTTTCTCGCGGAGGCACGTGTCTTGAGTCTTCACGTGCCCCGCTCAGCACTCCACGTCACGCAATTGAGGGGCATGTGAGGAGTGGGGACACATGCCGCCGCGAAAGAGGGGTGGTTTGGGAAAGATTCTGAACGCCTGTCCGAGGACGGACAGTGTCCAGAATGACCGTCGGTTTGAAGGGTTTCTCGCGGAGGCACGTGTCTTGAGTCTTCACGTGCCCCGCTCAGCACTCCACGTCACGCGATTGAGGGGCATGTGAGGAGTGGGGACACATGCCGCCGCATTGTATTGCACCAAGTTGAACAAATGTTTAAGACTTGACTTTTTCATTTTTTGAGTGTATATTATTCACACTATGAATCATATTGGTCAAATGGATGGGCTGCATGAGCAGGCGGCTGAGCTTGCCTCTCTAACTCGTGATTTAGCAAGATGTTGCCTTGCCAAGGAGGAGCAGATTTTTGGGCGGTTCGGGCTGCCGGTGACTGCGGGAAGGGTGTTGCTGGCGGCTGCGGAGACCGGGTCTTCCTCTCCTTCGGAATTGGCGGACAAGCTGAGTTTGGGGCGCAGCCGCTTGACACCACTGGTGGAATTGCTTGTCAAGAAGGGTTTGGTTCAACGAGCGGAGTCGCAGGATGACCGTCGGGTGCGGGACTTGACTTTGACGGAGGCGGGAGCGAAGGTGGCGCAGGAGGTCACAGATTTTCACCTTGCCTTCCATGAGACTCTGCTGCAGCGCTACGATGCCACCGAACGCGAACGCCTGCTGAGTGTTCTGAAGAATTTTCATACTATTATCGAGGAGGTGCGCGGTGAGATGGGTTTGCCGCTGACTTCCAATACCACATCACACGAAAAGCAAATGGAGGCACATGCCGATTTATGAGTATACCTGCCGAAGCTGCGGCGAGAACTTTGACCAGCTTCGCAATGTCAATGACCTCGACAGCGATGTTGAGTGTCCCAAGTGCCAGAAGAAAAATGCCAGCCGCAAGATGTCCTTGACGGCAGCGGCGAGGGAACTGCTGCAACAACTGACCGCGAGTAGCTCGTGCTCGGGCCGGAGGTATGGCTGAGGGTAGGAGATGGGGCCGGAGGCCTCTAAGAAACGATGAAGGATGAACGATGAACGATGAAGTGAAGACGTCGAAATATGTTTGTCGGGCGTGCGGAAAAGAATTTCGGATACAGCAGAGTGATGAATATGTTTCATGTCCGAGATGCCGTTGCACTACTGTGGCGCGGGTGATGACGCGGCGGGAGTATGAACAATCGCAGAGTCGAATGCTTTCTTGTCCGCGGTTTACATGATAAGTTAGTGGAAGGCCGTTGGCTTTCACAAGAGATGAGGGATGAGGCTCTGGCGAGAAATTGTCGGGGCTTTTTCTTTGGAACCCCCCTTTTGTCCCCCCTTACAAGGGGGGAGAGAAGAGGCAGCCCCGACCTGTATTGGCCGGGGCTTCTGCTGTTATTGGAATTTGACTATTTCATCAATACCATCTTTGCGACTTTGACGAAATCTCCGCTTTCGAGGCGGTAGAAGTAGACTCCGGAGCCGAGGGCTGCGCCATCGAATTGCTGTCTGTAGACTCCGGCGGGTTGGACTTCGTTCACGAGCGTGGCTGCTTGCTGACCCATTAGATTGTAAATGACAAGTTTTGTCATTCCCGCCGCTTTGAGATCATAGCGGATTGTTGTGCTTGGGTTGAACGGGTTGGGGTAGTTTTGGTATAGTGCATATTCAGTAGGTAGCGCATTCGCATTATCCTCGGCTGAGACCGGCAGCACAGTCAAGGCCACGGGCATTACAATTGAAGTGTCGCGGACACTGCTGTGAATGGTTAAGTTGACGCGATAGGTGAAATCAGGACGGAGATCCGTGGCGTCGAAGTTGATCGTGACTTCACCGGAGTTTCCACCCGGCACCGTGCCTTGACTGGGAGCGACAGTAATCCATGTGGTGTTGAAAGTCATTTCGTAGATGCCGAGTCGGTCGCCCGTGGTTGCATTCTGAATGATTCCCGCGAACACGAGCAGTGTGCTGTTCCAACCGCCGGTAATAGTGCAGCCACCAGCTCGATCACCGGTTGAGGCGTTCAGATCCACAACCGTCTGAACAGTGTGGGTCACTGGATGCATTCGCGAGACGCGCGTGTAAGGATTGCTTCCGTTCTGGCTGAAAATGTAGAGCTTGTAGCCGTCGGCATCCTGCAGGTTCCAGGCAAAGCCGGTGATCGCAAGCTCATTAGCTCCCTGGTTAGGAATCTGTTGTAGGACGTCACCTTGGCGGTTGATCTCGTAGATGTCAGCCGTGTAGTCTGCCACCCAGAAGTGATCGGTTGCCGGATCATAAGCTACTGCGCGAGTCGGATGCAGCGGGCTCGGAATGGTGACGGCAATCTGGCCGGTTGCAAGGTTGATTCCGGTGAGGTTGTGATCGTCGGAGCCGTAAAGATTGGTGCCATCATAGGCCATGTCGAACCAGCCAAACGGAGATGTGCCGGGTTGAAACAGCGAGTCCACCAGCGCGCCGTCACGAGTGAATTTGTAAACCAGATTGCTTCCATTCGGGCCACCACCACCGGTTACCCACCAATGATCCTGAGCAAATTCACAACCGAGAATCAGGAAGTCGTTGGTGATTTGCGAGAGACTGATGGAGCCAAGCTGATCCCACGGATCATCAAGATGATCGGGAGCATAAGCCACACGGATATCAAAGTCAAGCGGACCGTTGCCGCCATTGACGATAGTGAAATTTGTCTGGTTGGTTGGCGGGGTAGTGACATGAATGCTGTCCACCGACAGATCTATCTCAGGATGCAACATACTGAAATTCACGACCTCCATGCTATCCAGTTCAACCAATACGTTGTTGACAACAGCATCATTGAAGAGGTGCTTGGAGGCGCGCACCGTGTAAGATCCGATCAGCACATTGGGAATAGTATATTGTCCCTGAGCATTAGTGACGCCGTGATAAGCATAGCCGTCAATAGTGACATCTACTGCGGACATGGGCAGGGAGTTCTCAGCATTGATAACGGTTCCGCTCACATCTCCGAATAAGGCACGAGCGTTTGTAGTGAAGAGAATCGCACGACCGTTCTGAACTGCGGCTGCGCCCGGGCTGTAAGTGGTGACATACGCATAACCGAGTCCCACAAGTCCCGATGTATCCTGAATTCCAATGGTGCAACCACCGATGTCATAATTGTTCCCTTGCAGATTCATGGTTACGGTTTGATACTGAATGAGCACAATGCCGTTGCCATCGAGCGTCGGATACTCTGTTTGATCGAGCAGAATCACTTCGAAGTCGAGATTCGTGCCTGTGGAAGTAGCTCCGAAGGCCTTCCATTGGATGATGTATTGATGGTTCGTTGCATCAAACTGAACCCAGACTCCGCGACCGGAACCCGAAGTTCCAAGATCATCATGGTAAGGCATGATGACCGCATCCGGCGCCTGCATGGCCGGAATCGGATAATTGCGCCAACCATCGAAGTAGGCTTGATTACCGAAGGCGCACCAGCCGTTCGAGCAGATGGTAATGCTGTCGTAAGTCACGCCGTAGAATGTGAACGGAAACGGCAGCGTCCGAACGGTGGAATAGACCGGAGACAGGACCTGCACACCGGGATCGTTGAGATTCAAGTTTGTGCCGGTGCTGCTGATGTTAATATAACTGAACGTCGGGTGCATCTCATAATTGGCATCCGTGTTATCGTAGGCATAGTAGCCGTAGGCATCCGGTCCGGTGGGATCTGTGGTTGTGGCTGTGCCGACATTGACCGTGAACTGCGTGCTATCCACAAAGCCTGCCGGAGTTGTGGCAATGAGCAGCATAGGAGCAATGTGTCCGCGAAAAGTGAGAGTGTTTGCGGTGAGTGTGAATTGGTCGCCACTGTTATTGACGGTCTGCCCGATATTAATGTTACCATAAGTTCCTGCGGGATCGCCGACCTGAACAAACGGACTCATGGAGACCAATTGAGCGGTTACGCCACTCATATCCAAGGCGCCGTTGTTCTTGACGGACACGCTGAGAGTGCGTGTATCCCCCGGATTGAAAGAGCCAGAAAAAGCGTGGGAGACATAATCCAGTTTCCCCGCAAGGCAAGTTAGTTCGAAGGCGCTATAGGTCTGAATTGAAGAAGCGGTGACAGCCAATGTCAGCAGTGCAACTTCGTCGTCCTGCATGACGGGAGAAACGGTGATGCGGAAATTCGTTGCGCAGAGCGCTGAATCACCGGGTGCAAGATTCGGAAAAGTGCTTGTCGCATTCACCACCGTGACATGCGGGTTGTTGCTGGTGAGCGTCGCAGAAATATTAGTTGCGGTGACAGCGGTTCCGAAGTTGCGCAAGTAGATGGGAAGGTCAATTGTCTCGCCCGGATTCATCATGAAATTGCTGTTGCCTTGCGTACCACCGGCATTGTCATCATCCAGCACATAAGACGTGAGGGCGACGGTTTGCTCAGAGGTGATGCAGGCCATATCGGCAAGGTAAGGTTTATGATTGCGCTTGGTAATGGTCAACAGCATCGTGCCCGTGGAATTAACTGTAACAGGCAGATCAATTGCACCGTTGGCATCGGTCAGACCACGCACATAGGTTTCACTGCCTTTCCACAGGACAACAAGCGCATCTGCAACAGGCACACCGTCACCGGAGCGGGTTACTACCACGTGCACAAGGCGAGTGCCGACATTTACCGTCGAGGGATGATTGACAGACAAAAGCACGGGAACCGCCGTCCAGATGGAGAGTCCGGGATCTCCCATGAGATTATTGAATCGCGAGAAGTTACTTGCCTCTCCGGAGCCGTATCCGAAAGTCTTGCTCAACCAGAGTTTGCCGCTGTTCACGCAATGGCCGATATGCTCGATGTCGAGGTTAATGATGGCATACATCAGACCGCCGGAGAAGCAGATGTTCGGTGGAGCATGAGTGCTTGAGGTTGCCGAGCCGATTCCGCAGATTCCGCCGCGTGGAGAAAGAGCCGAACCCGCGACAAGGTAAGCTTCGGAAGTTCCCAAGCCTGACGCAAAGTCACCGGCATTGCAGGTGATCGTCAAACAAATCGGAAGTCTCCAGCTAACAGGGAGCGTAGCCGGGAAGTCAGAATACATCTCGCCTACATAGGATCCACGCCAGAGGAAAGCGCTGATGCCTCCTGCAAACCGAGCGCGGACCAAATCCTGGTCTATAGCGCCGGTGTGAGTCGCGATGAAAATGCTGTCTACATCGGTGAGATGCTGATATTGATGTCCGGCCCACAGCATCAGCCGTTGATTGGAGAAAAGGGAGTAGTTGATCCCCGCATAGAGAAAAGCCTTGCGGAACCACATGGTGTCGGGTTGTCCTTGCGCATTGACCATCCATGGATTGCGTTCATAGCCCATGATCTTGGCATTGATCGTGGCCATTTCATTCCATGTACTTCCACTCAAGCGGCCGACACCGATGTCTTCGATGTCATCACCATTGTTGCCGAGGGCGAAGGTGTGATCGTAGTTGCTGCCATCGGTGGGAACACCATAACCTTGAGGATCGCCCATCAGGGCTACAAATTCGGGAGGATTGGCGGAGGCGTAGGCTTGTTGAATGGCGGTGCGCATGGTTCCGGCTGTCCAATTCCCACGAGCGTCAATGGTTACATCGAAGCCACGCCGCTTCTTCCACGTTCTCAGGCTGTCTGCCCAGCGACTGGTCGAGTCCGTTTTGCAAATAATCATGTATCTGCCGGGCAAGTCAGTTACATCGTCGAGGGCGAAATCATCGAGATTGACGATCTGATTGCGATACATCGGCGCGAAAGAACCGGAGGGACGATGCGGATTGAGGAGTTCGTTCAGGCCGGGCTGTTCATTGGCAACAATATCCGCATTCAAGTTGTAATACACGCGCGCTTGATGGGTGACCGGATTGACCTGCACCGGATAGAGAGTTACCGTAACGACGCGGAAATCTCGCCAGATCATCGGAGCGCTGATCGCAGCCACTTCCTTGGGATACCACTCATCCGCAGAGTACACTGCTTCATTGCGACGCAATCCCTCGAAGCTGCTTCCTTCACTCTGCAGTGGAAGTGGATTGATGTTTTCGACGACTGAGAATTCAGCGGCAGTGATTCGCAATTCCACACTGCCGGTATTGGGTATTCGGTAGAGTCGAGTGATCTGAGGAACTGTGGGGCTGCCTTCCTCAAAGAGGAACGGCTCGCCCTCGATTCCAAGCACCTGATAAGTTTCAAAATCCACCACTTGATCTTGAATTACCACATTGGGTGAATTCAGAGCGATCGAAGTGAACTCCGGAGAGGTCTTAGATACCTCGATATTGACACCCGCGCCGGAAAAATCTAGGCTTCCCAGCATATAATCGGCAGGCTCGGTTGCCCACCCGACGAGGGTAACGATAACGAGGCACATACTGACCTGTAGCCCAATCGAAGATTTCATAGCATTTCTCCAGTTTGTCCTCTGCTTTGAACACGGCGTTTTTCACGCATTCTACTTAGTCTATAAGTTAATGAAAGTCAAGCCACTTTTCAAGCTCTGAAGCCGTTAATTTCGACAAACGTGTGGAGCCATATCGTCAGAATGAGGACTTGTCCTTATGTACTTCTTGGCTACTTCAGAACTTATCCTATTGTAGTTTTTGCGGTTAGCGAAAGGAGAAGGGCGAGAGCTTTAGAACTGGATACGTATTGGCTTCATGATGCCTCTCGTGTGCAGAGTCTGTCTCCGAGTTCGATTGGTGGATTCCCGCTTTCGCGGAAATGACACAACGATCTGCGGCGGCACTTGTCTCCAAGTGCCCCGCGTCCGGTGACTGTCCCCCTTTCGGGCAGAATTTCATTCGCAGACACCGTCATGAGGGTTGTCGGTCTGACGATGAATGTTCGCGAGCGGGGCACTTGAAGACAAGTGCCGCCGCGATAAGAGGCTAATCGTCATTCCCGCGAAAGCGGGAATCCATTTATGCAAGTAGCCATAGAAAAAGCCAGCCCCGACGTGTGATTGTCGGGGCTGGCTTTGATTGGTTGATTGAGATCCTGAACGCCGCGAGGACGCGGGTTCAGGATGACAAATAAAACGGACGCGGATTCAGGTTGACACACCCTGAGCGAAAAGATCCTTCACTTCGTTCAGGATGATTTTCCGAAGACGGCAAATCACTTCATCAGAACCATCTTAGCGACTTTGATGAAGTCGCCTGTTTCAAGGCGATAGAAATAGACTCCGGAGCCGAGGGCTACACCGTCGAACTGGAGTTTGTAGACTCCGGCGGGTTGGACCTCGTTGACGAGCGTTGCGACTTCCTGCCCGATCAGATTGTAGATCACGAGCTTGGTTTGTCCTGCCACTTTGAGATCATAGCGGATTGTTGTGCTCGGGTTGAACGGATTGGGGTAATTCTGATAGAGCGCGTACACGGTGGGCAGCGCATTGATGGCGTCATCCGCTGATACCGGCAGAACGGTCAGTGCCACGGGCATCACGATCGAAGTATCACGGACATTGCTATGAATGGTCAAGTTCACGCGATAGGTGAAATCAGGTCGCAGGTTGGTGGCATCGAAATTGATCATGACCTGACCGGTGTTGCCGCCCGGAACAGTGGCCTGGCTCGGCGCAACCGTAATCCAAGTTGTGTTGAAGGTCATCTCATAGATTCCCAGTCTGTCACCGGCTTGGTTTTGAATGACACCGGCAAAGACAAGCAGCGTGCTATTCCAACCACCAGTGATCGTGCAGCCACCCGCTCGGTCACCGGGAGTAGCGCTCAAATCCACTACGGTTTGAATATTGTGTGAAACCGGATGCATTTTGGAAACCCGCGTATAGGGATTGTTCCCGTTCTGGCTGAAGATGTAGAGCTTGTAGCCATCGGCATCCTGCAAGTTCCACGCGAAGCCCGTAATTGAAAGCTCGGAAGAGCCTTCATTGACAATTTGCTGCAGGACAAGTCCATCGCGGTTGATCTCATAGATGTCGGAGGTGTAGTCCGCAACCCAGAAGTGATCGGTGGAGGGATCATAGGCAACCGCACGAGTGGGCTGCAGCGGACTCGGAATGGTCACCGCCACTTGTCCGGTGACCAGATTCACTCCCGTGAGGTTGTGATCGTCGGAGCCATAAAGATTGGTGCCGTCGTAAGCCATGTCGAACCAACCAAAGGGACTCGTGCCGGGTTGAAGCATGGAGTCCACCAGCGCGCCGTCGCGGGTGAACTTATAAACGAGATTACTTCCCTGCGGACCGCCGCCACCGGTCACCCACCAATGATCGTGAGCAAACTCGCAACCGAGAATCAGGAAGTCATTGGTAAGTTGCGAGAGATTGATGGTGGCAAGCTGATCCCAGGGATCATCCAAAGTGCCGGGCGCATAAGCCACTCGGATGTCGTAATCGAGCGGGCCATTTCCGGCATTGACGATATCGAAGCTGATCTGGTTAGTCGGCGGTGTGGTGACATGAATGCTGTCTACTGAAAGATCCATGTCCGGATGCAGCATACTGAAGTTCACAATCTCTGTGCTGTCCAGTTCCACGATTACGTTGCTGACAACAGCATCGTTGAAGAGTCGCTTGGAAGCGCGCACCGTGTATGATCCAATCAACACATTCGGAATGGTGTATTGCCCCTGAGCGTTGGTAACCCCGTGATAGGCATAGCCGTCAATCGTCACATCCACTCCGGACATGGACTGAGAGTTTTCAGCATTGGTGACGGTTCCGTTTACTGTGCCGAACAAGGCACGGGCATTGGTGGTGAAGTTAATCGCTCGGCCAGTCTGCACAGTGGCAGCGCCCGGACTATAGGTAGTGACGTAAGCATAGCCGAGTCCGACCAGTCCACCGACATCCTGAATTCCGATGGTACAGCCGCCAATATCATTGTTCCCCCCTTGCATATTCATGGTTACAGTCTGATACTGAACCAGAACTTGTCCGTTACCGTCAAGCGTTGGATAAAACTCTTCATCCAGCAGGATCACCTCAAAATCAAGTGGTGTGCTCTCAGCGTTCGCGCCAAAAGCTTTCCATTGAATAATAAACCGATGGTTTGGAGCATCGTTCTGAATCCACACTCCCTTGCCAGAGCCGGTCGTTCCCAGATCGTCAAAATAGGGCATGATGACTGCATCCGGAGCCTGCATCGCTGGAACCGGATAGTTGCGCCATCCGCCGAAACTGGCTTGGTTGCCGAAAGCCGCCCATCCATTCGAACAAATTGTAATGGAATCATAGGTCACGCCATAGAACGTGAAGGGGAACGGTAGTGCGCGAACGGTTGAATATGACGTGATCCCTACTTGATCGCCTTGATCAGCAAGGTTCAGATTCGTGCCGGAGGCGCTGATATTGACATAGCTAAAGGTCGGGTGCATTTCATAACTGGCATCCGTGTTGTCGTAGGCATAATAGCCATAGGCATCCGGCCCGGTGGGATCGGTAGCCGTTGCTGTGCCAACACTAACCGTGAACTGCGTGCTATCCACAAAACCGGTCGGAGTCATGGCAATGAGCAGCATGGGAGCAATATGTCCGCGAAAAGTCAGGCTGTTCGACGCGAGCGTGAACTGATCGCCGTTGTTATTAGCATTCTGCCCGACATTGATGTTGCCATAGGTTCCGGTCGGATCACTCACTTGGACAAAGGGACTCATGGAGACAAGTTGTGCGGTCACGCCGTTCATGGCAATGCCGCCGTTGTTCCTGACAGTAACGGAGAGAGTGCGTGTATCGCCGGGATTGAATGCTCCTGAAAATGCATGGGAGACGTAATCCACTTTTCCGGCATGGCAAATCAACTCAAACGCGCTGTAGGTTTGCTGAGCGGAGGCTGTTACCGTGAGCGTGAGCAGCGCGACTTCGTCATGTTGCATGACCGGCGAGACGCTGACCCGGAAGTTCGTTGCGCAAAGGGCAGAATCCCCTGGAGCCAGATTCGCAAACGTACTGGTGGCAGCAGTCACGGCGACATGCGGATTATTGCTGGCGAGCGTCGCCGACACATTCGTGGCTGTGGCCGTCGTGCCGAAGTTTCTGAGATAGATGCGAAGATCAATAATCTCATTCGGGTTCACCAGACCGTCGTTATTGCCTTGGGTGCCGCCGGAGTTGTCATCATCGAGAGCATAGGATGTCACACCAACGGATTGATCAGCGTTCACACAGGCAATATCGGCAAGTAATGGATGGTGATTGCGCTTCGTAATAGTCAACAACAGGGTCCCGGGGCTGTTGACGGTTACCGGCAGATCTATTGCGCCATTGGCATCCGTTAAACCACGTTCGTAAATCTCTGAGCCTTTCCACAAGACAACCACTGCATCGGCAACGGGCACTCCGTCAGCAGTTCGAGTCACAACCACGTGAACACGGCGAGCGCCGACGTTGACCGTGGCAGGATAATTAGCGCTTAGCATCACGGGGACCGCCTGCCACATCGAAAGCGCCGGATCGCCCATCAGATTGTTGAACCGCGAGAAATCATTCGCCCATTGAGAACCTACTCCAAATGTGGATGTAAGCCAGACTTTGGCGCTATTCATGCAATGGCCGATGTGCTCCATTTGCAGATTGACCATAGCATAGACGAGACCGCCGCAGAAGCAGATATTCGGGGGAGCATGGGTTCCCCAAGTTGCGGAACCAATACCACAAACTCCGCCCCTCGGCGAGATCGCTGATCCGGCCACCAAATAGGATTCAGAGGTTCCCAGACCCGTATCAAAGTCGCCGGCTCCGCAGGTTACGGTTAAGCAAATCGGCAAACGCCAACCGGAGTTGCAGGTGTTGGCAAGCGCCGGTTCCATTTGGCTCAGCCACGATCCGCGCCACAGAAAAACACCAATGCCGCTGGCAAACTTGGCCTGCACAAGAGCATCGTTCACATGGCCGTTGACCGACTGCACATCATTGCTGTCAATATCGGTGAAGTTCCGGTATTGCCGCCCGGTCCATTGCATTAACGTGTAGTTGGAGTAGATACTATTGCCGATCCCCGCATAGAGGAAGGACTTGCGGAACCACATGGTATC
>JAGVEU010000512.1 GCA_020057985.1 Calditrichota bacterium
GGACATTTGACATCATGGCCTTTGCCGATTGGCATGAGTATCAGATTCTGACCAAGCGCGCAAAGCGACTGGAAGAACTGAGTCCGCAGATTGACTGGCCGGACAATGCGTGGATGGGAGTCAGCGTCGAGAATGAAGAGGTCTCTTTCCGCATTGATCACCTCAGAAAAACGAGTGCCAAAATCAAATTCCTGTCCTGTGAGCCGCTACTCGGCCCTCTTCCCAATCTGAACCTTGAGGGGATTGATTGGGTAATTACCGGCGGAGAATCCGGCCCCGAAGCGAGACCCATGGAGGAGGATTGGGTGCGCGATATCCGGGATCAATGTATCGAGGCGAAAGTTCCATTCTTCTTCAAACAGTGGGGCGGAGTCGCCAAGTGGAAGAACGGCCGTGAACTCGATGGCAGAACGTGGGATGAATTGCCTGCGAGCAGCAAGTTCGTTCAGCAGAAGTGTCGTCGCGATCGGATTCCGGCGGGGTTGCGGAAGATCCTTCGCGAAGACGCTCAGGACAGGCTCTTAACCCCGCTCGGCGATTAATTCGTAATTATTAATTATTAATTATTAATTCCTAATTCATGCAAATCTACCTCTGCGATGCCCTGCGCACACCCGTTGGCAAACACAACGGCGTTCTAAGATCCGTGCGACCCGATGACATGGCCGCGCTTGTACTCAAGAAGATCACCGAGCGCAATCACCTTGATCCCGCGTTGATTGATGAAGTGTACCTCGGCTGCGCAAATCAGGCGGGCGAGGATAATCGCAATGTGGCGCGTATGGCCGTGCTGCTCGCGGGATTTCCCAATACGGTTCCGGCGGTTACGGTCAATCGGCTGTGCGCGTCGGGGTTGGAAGCGGCGGCATGTGCTTTTCGTGCCATTAGTGTAGGTGAAGGGCAATGTTACCTCGCGGGCGGCGTGGAATCCATGACCCGAGCGCCGTTTTCCGTGCCCAAGCTCGAAGCGGGGTTCTCCTTCGGCAATTTGACCGCCTATGACACAACCCTCGGCTGGCGTTATCCGAATCCGCGCCTGAAAGAAATGTTTCCGTTGGAATCCATGGGCGAGACGGCGGAGAATATTTACGAGAAGTGGAACATCAAGCGCGACTTGCAGGATCAGTTTGCCTTTGAGTCGCATCAGAAAGCTACGGCAGCGCAGGCGGCGGGATATTACAAGGATGAGATTGTCCCGGTGGAAATTCCACAGCGCAAGGGCGAGCCGATTGTTGTTGACCGTGATGAGCAACCGCGCGCGGATACGACTCTCGAAAAACTCGCAAGCCTTAAACCGGCTTTTCGCAAGAACGGCACGGTCACTGCCGGGAACTCCTCTTCGCTCAATGACGGAGCCGGCGCCCTGCTGATCTGCTCAGACACGTTCGCCAAGGAGCACAGTCTCAAGCCGATAGTGAAAATCTTAGGTAGTGCCTCGGTGGGTGTGGATCCGCGCTACATGGGCATCGGCCCGGTCACGGCGGTGGAAAAACTGCTCGCGCGCACCGGAGTAACCAAATTCGAGATCGGGCTATGGGAACTTAACGAAGCGTTCGCGGTGCAATCTTTGGCCGTGATTGCGGAACTGGACCTGCCCTTTGATCGTGTGAATGCATGGGGTGGCGCGATTGCCATCGGTCACCCGTTGGGTATGAGCGGCGCCCGGCTGCTCGGAACTCTTGCGCATCAAATGCGTCGTTTCGGAGTCAAATATGGTATCGCCACCCTGTGCGTCGGTGTCGGTCAGGGACAGGCGATGCTGGTGGAATTGGTGAATTAATAAATTCAAATCAACATAAGACAGAACTTTTTCGTCATGAATATCAAGCAGGCGCGGGCGGAGGATCTGGCGGATCTTCTGCAATTGGTCATCGAATATCAGGAAGAGTACGAAGGTATCGTCGTTACGGCCGATGAGGTTATCGAGAAATTTCTCGCGGATCTCATGACCGACGAGCAGCGTGGCGCGTTGTTCATCGGACGCACCTCGACCGGCTCAGCCGTCGGATTCGCCGTGGTTTATCTTTGCCCGAGTGCGCGGAATGCGGAGTTCGCCGCCACGCTCACCGATCTTTTTATCAGCCTCGATTACCGCGAAAAGGGATTTGGCGGACACCTTTTCGAGCATGTGGTGAAATGGGCCAAGAAGCGCAATTATCCGAAACTGATCTGGACCGTCGAAAACATGAACATGACCGCACAATATATGTTCGATAAGGTTGAAGGCGCATCGCAGGTCGGTTGGATCGGTTACATGCTGAATTTGGAAAAAGAGTAGCAGTTCATTCTTAAACGGTGGTAGGCGCAACCCCCCGTGGTTGCAGTCGTCGCGCACGTTTAAGATCAAGAGCAACCACGGGGGGTTGCACCTACCAGACCATAAATAATATCAATATGTCCAAAACCATCTTCATCCTCGGCGGCTATGGCGGAGTCGGCAAACGGCTCGCACGTCTGCTCTTAGCGGAGTCCGATGCACAAGTTATTGTTGCAGGTCGGAATCGCGAGCGGGCTGAATCGCTCGTTGCAAAGCTCAATCAGGATTTTGCAGGCGAGCGAGCCAGCGCCACCGTGGTTGATGCCGCTAATCCCGAAGCCTTGCGAACAGCGTTTCAGGGAGTGGATCTTGTGCTTGCGGCGACCCCTTCCTTTGCAAACGTCTATTCCGTGGCCTATGCTGCGTTGAAGGCCAAAGCGGATTATCTGGACATGCATTTCGGAGCTCACATGTGGGAAGAACTTGCTCCCCTTGCTCCTGCGATTAAGGTGGCAGAGCGGACGTTCATCACCCAAGGCGGGTATCATCCAGGAGTTCCCGCAGCCATGGTGCGCTTTGTAGCTCCGCAGTTTTCTCACCTGCGAAAAGCGATTGTCTCGATGGCCATGAGTTTCCAAATAGAATCGGCAGACGTATCACACGCGCTGCTCATGGGACTCTCTGATTATCAATCCGACCTGTTCAAGAACGGAAGCTGGCGCAAGGCAAAATTCAAGGACATGGTGAAGATTGATTTCGGACCGCCGTTTGGAA
>JAGVEU010000440.1 GCA_020057985.1 Calditrichota bacterium
CCGTCGCCGTCGTCATCCACGCCCGCAGAGCCATTGAGTTCAACCGTGTTTTCCCAGCGGGTCTGAGATAATTCCGGGTGAGTGAAGTCCACACCGATGTCAACCACTGCAATGGCAACGTTCGGACTTCCGGTTGTGATATCCCACGCTGCTTCGGCTTGAATTGTCGGCAAATCCCACTGCTGAGGGTAGAAGGGATCATCAGGAATGGCATCCAGCGACCCACGCGAACGGCTCTCTGCTCCTCCGAACTCATCCAAATATCGAATCGGTCTGCGTTCGCAGTACTCAATCCGCGAGTCTCTGCATAGACTTGCCAAGACAGACTCAACAGCATCCTCACTCTTGAGCGTTAAAATACTAATGCGTTCAAGCCCCGTATTCTCCCGCGCCGCAATAGGTATTGCCTGCTGCAATTTCTCTACGTCAGAGGCAATGTCGGGCAGTAATTCCAACGCATCAAGCCGAGTGGGGGCTGTCCTCCATTTGACAATCAGTTCGCGAATGGCGGTCGTGGTTGCATAGCTCTGCGATACAGAAATGAGCAGCGCCAAGATAGCCAGAGTAACGAGATGGCCTTTCCGACTCACACTTTCTCCCGAATCAGTTCTGTGAGCCTGCGGAATCCCTCCGCAGTCTCTTCCCGATCATGCCCGAAGCTTACTCGAATTGTTCCCGCGCTCTCGAAGTAACTTCCGGGAAAAACTGTGGTATCCTTGCTTTCTAAGAGCTTTTGAGAGAAGACTCGATCATCCGTTCCGGCAGGCAATTCAATGAGCGCACTGAGTCCGCCATCGGGCTTAACACATGAAACCTCAGGAGTGTTGAGCAGAAACTCTTGCAGAAGATCAACGTTAGCTGCAGCAAGGTTGGCGCGTTCAATCATGAAATCCACTGTTGCCGGATTGCTCACGATTTGAAAAGCAATCTCTTCCGTGCCAAAGGGCTGATTAACACCCAATAAGTTGTTCAAGCTGTATGCGCGTTGAATGAGATCGGCCGGTCCTACTGCCCAGCCCACACGCAGGCACTCCAGCCCCCAGGATTTGTTTAGGCTATTCGTGGAAACCGCGTGGCGGCTGTAGCCGTGCTTGTGGAAATTGCGTTCAAGCATCGGCAGGTAGACCTCGTCTATTAAAAGCAGGGCGCCCATTGAATCACACAAGGCAACAATCTCCTTGAGCGTATCGTTATCGAGTTCCGCTCCCGATGGATTGTGCAAGTTGGTAAGACAAACCAATTGGGTGTCGGGAGTAAGTTTCGCAAGCAGTTCTTTGGGATCCGGAATGTATTGATTTTCTCGTCGGCGTGGAAGACGAACCACGCGATCCGCAAAAACCTCGACTGCACGCAGAATCGGTTGATAGACCGGAATCTCGACAACGGCTGTTCCTCCGTCGGCTAATGCGGCCCCGGCAATCAGGAAGTTGCATTGACTGGCTCCCTGTGCGATCAGAATGTTCTCTTCATTTGCTCCATACCAAGAGGCAATCACCGACTTGAGCCCCTCGTGACCATAGAAGTTCTTGCCCCAGAGCGCAAAATTGAACGGCCCGCCGGGCAATTCATCGAGGCTCATGTAGGATGGCACAGAGCTGCGGGCGAGATTGTATCGGCCCAGACCAAGTCTGGATTTTGCAAATTCCATCGTTTCCGATGGGTTCCAGTTCTTATACGAAGTCACTTGTATTATTTCTCCAAGATGAGCGAAACGACTTGTTGAGCCTCGCCGACTTGCAGACGGGCAAAGTACACACCGGAAGCCCACGGTGATCCGTCTACAGCAAACGAATGATAACCACCGGACAGAAGACCTGAATGCACCAAGGCAGTCTTGCGTCCCAGTAAATCATAAATTGTCAGCGAGACAAAGTCGGTCGCGGGCAATTGAAAACTCAATGTTGTGGAAGGATTGAACGGATTTGGATACGATGGATTCAGCGTGAATGCTGTCGGCGGTTGTCCAGACGAAAGAACCATAGTCTCGGCAGTGTGCAGATCCACAATGGCGCGAATAAAAAAATTCACTCCCACCATCCAACCCTCACGCATCAGCACAAACCGACCGTCATACCACTCGCTTGCATACGAGGTTGATGGACTCCCGTCGTCGGAGAGAATGGCCAGTGAGTCATCCGGACTGTTGAAAACCGCGCTGTAGCCAAGATGAAACCAGGCTCCGCTGTCCAACTCAATTCCGTGATCCGACAAGTCAACGATCACGAAGTTGTTAGGCTGCCCGCGCCATGTCGAGTCCAGTGAGAAAAGCGAGGCTTCGAAGTTGGAAAAAACCGTGGTGTCCCGCAACAAAACCGCATCCGGATCAGGCAGAGAATCCTGTCCCATCTGCCAAGCCATAACCACAAGCGAAGGGTCACCGGTCGAATACTGTGCCATATTCCGTGTTGGAAGCGCAAACATCGCTCCTGACAATGTGCAAGAAGCTGGCACCTGAAAACGCAGGTTTCGCAAATCATCTCCGAACGCATCCGGAAACTTGAACGCAACGGCCGGCACATTGTCATCCCGCCGCAACGTGTCAAGAGGAGCCGCCAAAGCAATCTGACAAAAGAGGATTGCGGCAATAGCTACTGCGTTCCCTAAACCCATGTACATAAGTTAAGATTCTACAAGCACAAAGTCAAGGAACATAAGATCTTCTACCCCAAACCTCGCCACAACGAAATTTCTTCCTAATACTGAATTAATAGCACATTACGTTATTAATATCCACACTAAACCATAAACACAAGTCTGGCATTTTGAACTCCGCACTGCGGGTATCCAGAATCTCATTCGGGAAGCTGCGTCAAGAGGCATAAACTCAATCTCATTGAAAAATAAAAGCACCCATTCGCGAGGGTGCTTCCCCACTTTTTTTGCAGGCGGGATAGACGGGAGTTCTCTGTATGGGTCATCAGAACCTGCCTGACAATAACAAACTTATGCACCTTCGCCCGTTCATTCGCGTTCAGTCGCGCAAAGTAAATCCCAGCCGGCAATCCAGTGATGTCAAGAGTTACATTAGATGAGTTCGCCACAAGTTTGACTCGAGTTGCTTCCCTGCCAAGGAGATTAAACACTACGATTTCTCCTTCCCTTACGATCGGAGTAGAGAGGGCAAAACGTACAAACTCATTCGCTGGCTCAGGATGCGATGCGATCTCGATTTCCTGAGTACGCGTTGGTGAAGGTGTCTGCGGATCAACACTCACCGGCTCCCCTATCCAATACAACCGGATCAGATTACTATCGCGTACAGCGAGCCTGCGATAATGATAATTCTGTGGTGAGATCAGCTTGATGTCGCTGTGGCTCCCCTCGAAAAGAGAAGTGCTCCCGAGGAGTTCACCGGTTTCTGTATTCAGAATATCGAAGCGATTCTCCTCAGCCCTCAGTGCCAGGACCTCCTCACCTTGTACTGACGATGATAGGTCAGTGCCAAACACCTCCGAATAGGGACCCGGTCGAACCCAGCGCAATCCGGCCTGTCCGGGAACTGCGGCAAAGATAGAATCCGCCCGTGCGCTGGTAACATATCTCGGTAGAGCGACGAGTGTTGGTTGTGAAGATGCTCCGGAACGAAGCCAGCGAATCGCACAATGTAATCTGCGATTGGAACTCGGCCAATTAGGATTCTGGTCAGAAAGCGCTGTAATAAACGTGAACGGATTTGAAACAAACCATCCACGAATTCTCTGAAACCCGACTGCGAAGTTCCCGCCGCTCCACCAGTTCACATGGCCAACAAGGAGGCTATCTCCGGACCGAAGGGCACTCGATAATTCAAAGGTAAGTCTGTCACCATAGGGTGGAGCACAGATATTGGAGAGAAGAGCGTACGCTCCAGACAGATCCCAACTTGTTGTGGTCACAAAATCGCTTACGCCAAAGCAGTGATGGTTGCAGCCCTCCATTTCGCACACGTCAAGGCAGACCGCAGATCCGTTGGCAACTATTAGTGTCGAAATTTCTGGAAGCGGGGGAAAAAAAAGAACTCGCTCCAAGGTGAATTGCCTATCAATGACGATGAAGACGCGGTGTGGATATGTTTCATTCACCTCATAGTGGTAATTCGGACAAAATACAAGCGTATCAGAAATAATACCCGATGGAAGCTGAAAGAGCCTCATGAGATTGTTGCCAAAGACACATGCCTTCAGCACTGAGTCAGAATACATGCAAAGACCGCCAAAACCCTGCGACATTGCAAATCCTCGCCAGTTGTCGTCAAGTCGCATTTTGAAATTCAGTGTCGTGCCGGTGGCGATTGCGATTGCAGTCTCCCCGTTTGCCAAAGAAGCAACGTCCCACGTACCCGAACCGGAGAGCAACTGTACTTCCCGATCCAAGACGAGCTGCACCTCCTGCCCCGGAGCTGCCGCCGCGATTATTACCCCCAAAATAGTGAGCAAAACTTCACAAGAACCGGTGCGCATAATCCTGTCCTCCTGTGTGAAAACCGTTTACAATGCTCAAACAGTATATAATATACAAAAGTCAAAAACGATTGTCAAGTCACTTAGCTGCACTGAGTAAGCCCCTTGACATTGGCCCCTCACCTCCGTATATTCTTGAATACATTCATCTAACGGAGTCGGCGCAGCAGTGGCACACCACACAACAGATGTCTTGATTATCGGTTCGGGAATCGCCGGGCTTAGCCTTGCTCTCAAGGTGGCGCGCTATGCTGATGTCCTACTTGTGACTAAGAAAGAATCCGCCGACGCCGCTACCAACTGGGCGCAAGGTGGAATAGCTTCGGTCACGGCCAAGGATGACGACTACATGCTCCACGAGCGAGATACCATCGGTGCAGGAGCGGGATTGTGCCATGAAGATGCGGTCCATCTGGTCGTGGAATCCGGCCCGGCTCGAATCAAAGAACTAATGGATCTCGGTGTCCGGTTCACGATGTACGAGGGCGTACTCTCCTTGGGGCGGGAGGGAGGCCATAGCAAGTCGCGCATTCTTCATCATCAGGATCATACCGGAATGGAGATCGAGTCCGTTCTGTTGCGCCATGCAAGAACCACCGGGCGACTTCAGGTGCTCGAACATCATCTGATGATAGATTTGCTGATCCACCCGCATCCGCGCGAGGGCGTGGTTTCCGGCCAGCCACCGCGCTGTTTCGGCGCTTATGTGCTGGACACTAGAAACGATGCGGTTAAGACGATTCTGGCCAAAGCGGTCGTTCTGGCGACGGGCGGCTCTGGAGTGGCTTACCTGCATACCACTAATCCCGCCATTGCTACTGGCGACGGAGTGGTTGCGGCATGGCGGGCAGGAGCAGAGATTGGCAATCTGGAGTTCTTCCAATTTCATCCCACAGCCTTCTATCAGCCCGACAGCCGGGGTGAGCAGCGGGATCTGATTACGGAAGCACTGCGCGGCTTCGGTGCCATTCTAAAGACCCGTAGCGGAATGCCGTTCATGCACCTGTATGACGAGCGCGGAGACCTTGCGCCCCGCGACATCGTGGCACGCGCCATTGACGCCAAATTGAAAAAGCGCGGTGAGGATTATGTTCTGCTCGACTGCACGCACTTGCCCGCGGACGAGTTGAAAACGAAATTCCCTCACATCAATAGCATCTGCCAGAAGCATGGTCTGGATTTCACCACGGAACCGATTCCCGTAGTTCCAGCCGCTCATTATCAGTGCGGGGGTGTGGTGACGGACTTGTGGGCGCGAACGACAGTTGCAGGATTGTTTGCGGTGGGAGAAGTGGCTATGACTGGCTTGCATGGCGCTAACCGCCTCGCTTCGAACTCGCTGCTGGAGGCAGTAGTATTTGCCCATCAAGCAGCGATGAGTTGTGAAAGCTGGCTTCGGGAAGCCCCGCCGCTTCCCGATGCGCGAGATTGGTCAGCCGAAGGTACGGTGAATCAGGAGGAATGGATTCTCATCGAACATAACCGCGATGAGATCCGGCAAATCATGTGGGACTACGTGGGGATCGTGCGCTCCTCGTTCCGACTTGAACGAGCGCGCCGCAGACTGGATCTACTAATGAAAGAGGTTGCTGATTTCTACTGGCGAACCAGAATCACGGAGCCACTCGTGGAATTGCGCAACCTCGTGATTCTGGCGGATCTAATCGTCCAGTGTGCCTACAGCCGCAAAGAAAGTCGCGGACTTCACTTTATGTCGGATTATCCGGAGACCGATAAGTCGAGCCTGCCACGGGATACGCACTTTGTTCTTTACTCCGAGCAAGAGCCAGCCGGTCTCCGATAACCAAACCAATTCCAACCAACAGGACATTGGAGCCAATTCCGACCAGATCCGCATCCTCGCCATGTTGTGTTTGTAGAAAACCCATAACGATCATGCCAAGACCTGCTCCTGAAAAAACAAGCCCTCGAACAAAAGGGGTTCGCTTCTTCGTCAGATCGTAGTCCATTGGCACCGGAAGACCCTTTTCAAGTGCAAGCATACGTTCATCATGCAGCATCTTCTGCTTCGCGCGGCGTGTACGCGCCTCCATCGTAACCAGAATGATAATCAGCCCGATGATCAGGGCAGTGATGATAACTCCGGTGGCCATGCCAAATACAGATTCTATCATGGTTGATTCCTATAGTTTACGCTATATCGAGTTCTATCCTTGCTGTACGTGAGCGGTCAGCTTCTCCGTTTCCCAAGATGTGCTCTCCGCTACTCCATAAGATTGAACAAGTCCGTTATGTGTTGCAAACCACTCTCTGAAACAATTTTCCACCTTGCCGCTCGTATCTATTAGAAAATGCCCATTGGGAGAGCAAAGGTCCAGACATGCCTCTGTCTGATGAAGAACTGCTGCGGCGGCTCAAACGAGGTGACTCAACAGCCTTTGCTGTACTGGTAGATCAGTATAAAGGGCTTGTTCTCAATCTGGTTTCCCGCATGTCCGGCAATGTGGATAGTACTGAAGATTTAGCCCAGGAGGTCTTTCTACGAGTTTGGAAAGGGGTTCCCACGTTCCGTGGCGAGAGCAAGCTATCAACATGGATCTATAGGATTGCATTAAACTTATGCATTGCTGAAGGCAAGACGGCACGAGGTAGGGCGCAGTTCATGCCTCTTGACGATCCGGGACTCGCCTCTCAACCGCAGCTTCAAGTCGAGGAAGAGAGTTCTTATGCTGCTGAGGTTGTCCTCAAGCAACGAATGCGCGATCTAATTCCGAAAATGCCTGAAAAATACAGAATTGCGATCACACTGTACTATTTGAAAGACCTCTCATATCTTGAGATCGGCGAAATCATGGATGTTCCAATGGGAACTGTAAAAAGCTACTTGTTCAGAGGCAAGGCTTGGCTGCGCGAACAGCTCATGGGACACGAAAAGCTGGAGGGATTGCGATGACCCGCGAAGAGGCATACGACAAGCTGCAAGAGTACATCGAAGGGAATTTAAGCGCTGATGAGTGTACCGAATTGGAGTGCTGGATTGGGAAGGATCCAGATCTCGCGCTTTCCCTCGATTTGTCTAAGCAAATGGAAACGGTACTGAGAGATCAGCAGTGGCAGGCTCCGAGTGCGAGCTTCACGCAAGAGGTGATGGACAGAGCCGGAATCCCCGCGCCTCGCGCAGAGGCGGCCATGGAGCATGTCATGGAGCGCGCTACTACTTGGGCGCCCTTGGGAACCGTCATCCTTGTGGCACTTTTCTACGGCAAGTCAATCCTGCAACGTTTACTCTCGCTCTGGAACGAACTCGGCGCTTGGTTAGAGACTCAAATCGGTTTATCCATTGTCAAATCCGATCCGATCCTCACGCTCAGTGCAGTAACTCTACTTGTGGCAGCCGTTGCATTCTATTTTTTTCTCGCGCGACGAAGTAGAGTCTCAGCCCAATAATCCCTCTTTCCTAATCACAGCCGTGTACTTCAGACAAAGTGCACGGCTTTCGTTTACTCAATAACGACCTAACTTGCATTTGCGAACCGCAATATTACTAGCCAGCACCATCCTCGGTGCTGGTCTGCAGATCGTCAAGAACAAAGCAGGCTCGCAAATGCGAGCCTGCCTTACTTCCTATTTCTCTGCACCCTATTTCCCCTGTAAAAGCCTCATCAAGCGATTAGCGATTTCCTTGAGCACGTCAGGTTTGCTGTAGAATCCGCTCTGCACCCGCGTCGCAATCATCGTCTTCGATCCGCGTGCGTGCGAGTCCTCCGGAGAGCGGTTTCCACCGGCTGCATGTTCCAATTTGTGCTCCTCTTCGCTGCCGGTGAAGTCCATCTGCCGATCTGCTCTTGATTTCTGGCCACACGTTACTACTCATCCCTA
>JAGVEU010000268.1 GCA_020057985.1 Calditrichota bacterium
ATAAATAACAAGTCATTATGTGCTGATAATGGAGACCTATACAACACACTTACATCTTAAGCCAGCATTAATTATATTATCGGTAGAGCATCCTCGCAATAACCGGAGACAAGATCATGATCCTGCGCTATCCTATCCTTGTATTTACTCTATTGCTATTATCCTGCATCGCTTGTGCTGAAGTTGTCCCCCTTGGTGAAAGCCTGATTCCCCTTGCCAAGCGACCGATCCTTTGTGATCCCTCTCATACTGGCTTCACCCTTGATGAGCATCCGAACATCCGCATCAACTCGGACAACTCAGGGCAGATCCAAAACGAGGAGCAGGCGTGCATCTCCCCGACCCTGCCCAACCAGATGGTCGCGGTCTGGAGAGATTTCCGGTTTGGCTATCGTCGTTGCGGTTTTGGCCGTTCGACGAACAGCGGTACAACGTGGACTGACGGAGTGTTTCCGCAGATGTATTATTCGTGGCAGAGTGATCCTTGTCTGGTGGTGGATGCCGACGGTATTTTCACGGCAATGGTCATCAGTTTCGATCCCGCAGCAGGGGGTGAAGATGGATTGTTGCAGGTTTCTTCTTACGATGGCGGAGCAACATGGCAGGACAGCGTCTGGGCAGCCCACGCCACGCAACCCGTTGGATTTGAAGATAAAGAGATGTTGACGATTGATATGGTGCCCGGATCACTGTACTTTGGCACATTCTACTGCGCATGGGCACACTTCTACGGCGCGAATCCCTATGACTCTACTCATATTTGGCTTGTGTACAAACGTCCCGGACAGGCGTACTCGACTCCGCGCATTGTGAGTCGGACAACCTCGAATCAATGGGCAAATGTCTGCGTGGGTGCGAACGGAGCGGTCTATGTCTCTTGGGGAAGCTATCAATATGGCGGGATCATGTTTTCACGCTCGGTGAATGGCGGAGATACGTGGTCTAACCAAACTCTGGTCACTACAACGGATTTTGTAAATGCAGAAATTGAGCCAAATCTGTTGGTCTTCGCCTACGGAGCGATGGCCGTTGATCTATCAGGTGGCCCGCACAACGGACGGTTGTACATGGTGCTCACAGATGCGGCAGCGAATGAGACCGATGTCTGGCTGATCTACAGCGATAATGGTGGACAGAGCTGGTCAAATCGCATGCGCATGGATGATGAGCAGGCGAGCTTTCCGGTGGATCAGTTTCATCCGTGGATCTCGGTAGATGAAGAGGGGCGTGTTTGGGTGGTGTTTTATGATCGCCGCAATGATCCTAACGGACTCCTGATGGATCTTTACTTTACAGTATCCACCAATGGCGGCCAATCCTGGCGACTGAACGAACGCATAACAACCGTCTCATCTGATCCGGGCGCAGGAACTCTTGATGCCGGCTTGATCGGTGAATACATCGGCTGGGACGCGCGTGGCGGCAAAGCCCTCGCCGTCTGGACAGACACAAGGCTGGGAAATCAGGATGCCTACAGCGCCGTCATTGACAGCATTTTTATTCAGAACGAAACCGATAATAATTTCATCCTTCATCCTTCATTCTTCAGCCTTTCCGCCTTCCCAAACCCATTCAACCCAAGCACCAACATTGCCCTCACTCTCACGCACACAGGCAAAGCACGCCTGACGATCTACGACATTACCGGCCGAGAGGTAAACACGATTCATGAGGGAGTTCTTGGCGCGGGAGAGCATCGGTTTATATTTGATGGTGCACATTTGCCGTCGGGGATTTATTTTGCGAGGTTGGAGAGCGCGGGACTCGTGAAGACGCAGAAGTTGTTGCTGTTGAAATAATTCTTCGCAAAGCAGGGTTATGGTGTTCCGAGACCGTAAGATTCCGGCAGGGTCTTTCGCGGCGGCACGTGTCTTGAGTCTTCACGTGCCCCGCTCGGTACTCCACGTTAAGCGAGTGCGGGGCATGTGAGGAGTGGGGACACATGCCGCCGCGAGTAGATAGTATATCAACAGCCTTTCTCCAGAACTAATCAGGGCGGCCCGATGTGAGCCGCCCTGATTTTTTTATGTACAGGATCAAGATTCGCGCGTATGCTATTTCAAGAGCACCATCTTCCGTGCAAACATGCCGTTGAGAGTTTTCATGCGAACAAAATAAAGCCCCGCTGCACAATCCCGACAAGCCCGCTCCACACTATGACTACCGGGAAGCATGGTTGCATCGGCCAAGGTGGCGACATTGCGCTCCAGAACATCAAGTACTTCGAGCCTCACCTGTCCCTCGTGCGGAACACCAAAGCGGATTGTTGTCGAGGGATTGAAGGGATTTATGAGCTTAGACTGATGTACTCGAGACGCATGTCCATTGCAGATACACCGACTCAATCGCCTTGGAATCGCTGATCGTTAGAACATTGCTGGTCCACTTTAGAGTATCGTCTACGTCATAGTCACTTTCTGATCCAATAGGTTCACGCTCCATCCACTCTTCATTTCTCTGCAACCTTGTGGTAAGGCGCGGCCTGACGAGAGCCGAGGCGCAGTTTAACCTGCGCCTCGGCTTGGACGGTTTTTTCCTATGTGGTTATCTGGTTCAAAGAGGCAGGCCTCTCATGCATCAGGTTATGAGATAATGTACCGGCTGAAGTGGTCAATTTGTGCTGAGACTGTGTTGGCAGACTCATCTACAGTGCTGGGCCATGCCTCAAGCGTGCCATCGGGCGCCATGTACATGATCTGGAGCTGTGATGCATCTTCGCCATCGCCATCATACTGCGTGTTCTCATACGAGAGTGTCAACGTGACCGGCAGCAGGAAGGAAAATGGACTCGGATTGCAATCCACTGCGACGCCTGAATTTGAGGCATAGGTCATGAAGAACGTAAAGTTCGTGTTCAAGGCGCCCGGTGGAATGAGCAGAGTATGCAATCCGAGGGCAATGACGCCACCCGCAGGGCCGATAACCACTCGAACGCGAATCGCCGCCGGATTGATCGTCGGGCCATTCACAGTTTCCCAGTAGTCACTATTCAGAATGGGAACATCGTGTCCCTCGACCACCTGATCTCCGGGCTGCGGATTCCATAGATCTGTATATTCACTGGAGGTCGGAGTTGCTGTGGTGGGCGCCTCAAACAGGCTGCATCCACTGAAGAACAATACGGCCAGCAGAGCAAACAGAACTCCGCAGGCAATTGTGAAGGTATTAAGTAGCTTTTTCATCCGTGTCTCCTTGATAATAATGCGTACGCAAGTCGTTCTTCCAACTCTTCATCGAGCAACGAATATGCCAACTATAGTAGGTCTACAAAGTGTGGGTAGTGTATGACTGTTTTTCTTGAAGATGCGTTTGAGTGCCGCAACCACTCGGAGCACCAACTATTGTTGCTTTGAACCAGCATCTTGCACGCAGGAGTTCATTTGAGCAGGTCTTGGGGTTTTGCACCAAATAGCCAATTCGCCGAGTGATGACTCTGCTCCGCTGATTAAGAAACACACAGGGCGCGGTTCTGAGCCGCGCCCTGTGTGTGTATGCTTCTCCTCTTGTACTATGAGATAATGTAGCGGCTGAAGTGGCTGAGTTCAGCGACGACTTTCTTTCCTTGAATGTCTACGTCACTCGGCATCGGCTCGCAATGGCCGTCTTCAGCCATCCAGAAGATCTGCAATTGCGAAGGATCGCCTCCGCCGCCATCGTACTGCGTATTTTCAAAAGACAGTGTCAAAGTGACAGGACAATTGAATGTGAATGGGCTTGGGCCGCAGTCTACAGCCACACCGGTTTCTGATGCATATTCCATGGTGAACAGGGTCGGTTCGCTCACCGCACCGGCCGGCACTTGCAGTTTGTGCTTACCCAGCTTGAGCTTTCCGCCTTCAGGTCCGATTACCGCTGATGCGCTGTTGGGGTTGACTTCAAGTGAACCTGACTGCTCCCAGTATCCTGGATTCAGGATTGGAACGTCTCGTCCGGGGATTATCTGATCGCCGGATTGGGGGTTCCACAGAGTTGAACTCTCAGTGTCAGTGGTTGTTGAGGAAGTCGAGGAATCGAAAAGACTACATCCCGCAAGCAAGAGTACGAGGGTCAGCAGTCCAAGTAGTCTGTTGATTCTCGCGAAGGTTCTGAATAATGCTCTCATGGTTTTCTCCTCATCTTGGTGGTTGACAGTTCATCTCCCGCTCAGAGAATGTGCAACAGGTATGCCAACTATAGTAGACCTAAGAAGTGTGAGAACTGTAAGACTATTTTCTCTGAAGTTAACCTGAGGGAGGCGATGGTGTTAGTATGTCAACACTAAAGAGAACGAGGAGTGCATTTGAACCAAGTGGTGGATTTGAGCCAATGTGTTGTCAAATCAACTGGGAGTTCGTGGTCGCTGTTTTAGAAGACACTCACCACCCCTACCCCCCCGCGAGCAGGGGGGAAACTGCTATCTCCCTCCGTTTACGGGGGGACAAAGGGGGGTTAGAGCATTATGACTTGTGGTCTGCTTTATTCCTCCGCCTGTTCACGGATTCCGAATTTCTTTAGCCGGTAGCGCAGTGTCTCGCGGGTGAGCCGCAGGAATCTTGCAGCAGCAGATGCGTTGTTGTTGCAGTGCCGCATGGCAATGCGCAGCAACTGTTTCTCAACGTCCTCGAAATTCACTCCGTGATTGGGAACCTTGATCTCGAAACCGGTCACGTCCGGAGCCAAATCTTCCGCAACCTGAGCTTCCGCGTGTACCGGATTGGGCAGATGGGATTTGATGGCAAGATCCACAGGTTGAATGTACTCGCTCGACTCGATTAAGACGGCGCGCTCGATGACATTGCGCAACTCGCGGATGTTGCCCGGCCATTCATAGGCAAGCAATGCATCACGCGCTGCCGGAGCAATGCCCTTTACTTGTCTTCCGAACTCACGATTGAAGTGCTTAATATAGTGATAGGCAATCTCAAGAATGTCGTCACCGCGTTCGCGCAGAGCCGGTAGATGAATCGAGAACACATTTAGCCGGTAGAAGAGATCGCGCCGAAATCTACCCGCCGCAAGCATGCTCTGCAAGTTTGCGTTGGTCGCGGCAATCAATCGAAACTGCACTGTGATGGGAGTCGTTCCGCCCAGCCGGCGAAAACTGCGCTCTTCAAGTACCTTGAGCAACTTCACCTGAAGATTGGGAGGCATTTCGCCGATCTCATCGAGAAAGAAAGTTCCCGCCGATGCTGTTTCCAGCAATCCGCGCTTGCGTTGCTTGGCATCCGTAAATGCGCCCTTTTCGAAGCCGAACAACTCCGATTCCAGCAGAGTCTCAGGCATCGCCGCACAGTTGATTTCCACGAACGGCTCTTTGGCATTGGAACTGGCGATGTGGATGGCGTGCGCAACCAACTCTTTGCCTGTTCCTGAATCTCCGGTCAGCAGCACGGTTGCAAACGGGACCTCTGCTACTTTGCGCGCCGTGGAGATCACCTCTTTCATTGACGGACACTGGCCGATAAGCTGATCGAAACCATACGATGCCTTGCGCGCGTGACTGACTCGATCCAGTTCCTTGTCCTTCTTGACGGTAGCCAAACCGCGTTCAACGAGCAGCATGAGCTTTTCAAGGTTGAGTGGTTTGCCGAGATAGTCAAAGGCTCCCTGCTTCATGGCTTCCACGGCTCGTTCCGGCGACGCTTGCCCGCTGATAATCAGCGCGGGATGACGCGGATGGGTCGCATGAATCCTCTGCAGAAGTTCGACGCCATCATACGCGCCGGGCAGTCCGACGTCAATGATCGAAAGATCGGGCAACAGACTATTGAACTGCGAAAGTCCGCCTTCGCCGTCTTCTGCTTCAATGACTTCGTAGTCGTTTTTTTCCGCCGCTTCGCGAATGACTTCCCGAATGTCGTTGTCATCATCAACGACC
>JAGVEU010000341.1 GCA_020057985.1 Calditrichota bacterium
GATGTCCACAAGACTCGGCTGCCAGCCATTCTCCTCGTCGAGGTAATATGGGTTTTCCTCAGCTTCTAACTTGCTCAAAATCGCTGTGTATAGCGGATAGCCGGGAGTAGGAGTGAGGACGTTCTCGCCCTTGTTCACCAACGCGGTAAGGCAGAGATCAATGGCTTCACTTGCGCCCGTAGTGACAAAAACATCGAGGATGTTGTCAATGCCTTTTCGCTGCGCTTCCCGATGAATGGAATCTGTGGCCTGCTTGATGCCGGATGAAGGCGAGTATCCGTTCAGATTATCAAGCATCGCCTTGTGTGTGGCTTCGATAATGTGAGCCGGAGTTTGAAAATCGAACTGATTGGGGTCGCCAATATTCAGCCAGAGCATCTCCTTGCCACTTTCTGCGACTTTCTTAGCGAGAACGACAATATCGCGCACGGCATAGGTGATCTTGTTTGTTCGTGTTGCTGGGGTAATTCCTGGACTCATAACATGTGCTTTCTTGGCGGATTATTGGAAAGGATCAATACCTGTAAGATACGACTTTCTTAGGAATTTTTCAAGTGGTGGATTTTCTGAACCTGAAGATAGCCAGGGCAAACATGGCCGTGCCATAGATCGCCATAGCCGCAAGTTCATATTTCAGGTCGAAAAATGTGCTTCCCTTCAAGAATATCCCACGAGTGACTTTGATCATATATCGGAGGGGATCAAGATAGGTCAGGTATTGAAGTGCAGTCGGCATGTTTTCAATGGGCGTGAGAAATCCGGACATGATAATGCAGAAAACCAGAAAGAACCACGCCGTGAATAGAGCCTGCTGCTGAGTTTGCGCAACCGTTGAAACCAGTAATCCAGCGCCGAGTGTGGTCATCAGGAAGAGTGCGGCGGAAAAGGCAAGAAGTAGGAAACTGCCCGCAAATGGAATCTTGAACCACAACATGCCAACTGCCAGAGCGATCGCAAGTTCAATATATCCTAAGATGGCAAACGGCAGCGACTTGCCCATAACAAACTGAAACTTGCTAATCGGAGTTACCATCAGTTGCTCCAGAGTGCCAATCTCTTTCTCGCGCACAATATTCAGCGCATTGATGAGCGTCGTAATTATAGTGAGCAGCAGCACTGCGATGCCGGGAATCGTCGCAAAGTAAGTGTTCATCTCCGGGTTGTAGAAGACTCTCGACACAACTTCGACAGAGTGAATCTTCGATTTGATATCTGGATTCTTCTCCAGCATCCGGTTGCGAAAGTCTTCCTGAAAGGAGCCAAACACGCCATTGACATACCCGGTGGCAATCCCCGCAAGATTCGAGTTCTGCGCATCCACGATGAGTTGCGCTTTGGCAGTGCTACCGCTTCCGAGATCGCGAGCGAATCCCTCCGGGATAACCACGGAAATATCAATTTTGCCCCGATCCATCAGAGCGGATAATTTACTCTGATCTGCGAGAATAATATCGAAGTAGTCGGAGGATCTGAAACGAGAAAGCAGATCACGGGAGACCTCCGAATGGTCATGGTCGAAGATCGCAAGTCGGACGTGCTTGACGTCAAGATTGATTGCATTGCCCAGAACAATAAGCTGAACGATAGGCACAATAAGCAGCATTCGGAGCATTTGCTTGTCACGAAAGACCTGCCGAAACTCCTTTTTCACGAAATGACGAATCACACTCATCCGAGTCTTACCTTGAACTTTCGAATGGCAAGAAGAAGAAAGAGAGTGCCAATACCAAACAGGATGAGTGTGTTGTGATAGAGTTCCGCGTACCCCGTTCCCTTCAGTAGAACTCCCCGAATGATTTCAAGGAAGTAAGTGGCGGGAATAAGTCTGGTGATAACTTGCAGGATGAGCGGCATGCCCGCGATCGGGAACATGAATCCGGACAGCATGATTGAAGGCAACAGAGTCAGCATAAGAGCCGTTGCCATTGCTGCCTGCTGTGTGGAAGCAAGAGTGGAAATCAGAAGGCCCAGGGCAAGCGCCGAGTAGAGATACACAAGTGTGTTAGTGAGCAACACCCAAGCCGCTCCTTCGAACTGCACGTCAAAAACGAGCACGCCAATACCGATTGTCAACATGCCATCCATGAATGCCAAGAACACATACGGAATAACCTTCCCAACGATGGTCTCGATAACATGAACCGGAGTGACGAGGATCTGTTCGAGTGTTCCTGTCTCCTTCTCGCGCACGATAGAAACCGAGGTCAGCAATGCGGAGATCATCATTAGGATGACAGCCGCAAGGCCCGGAACAATGAAATTGCCGGATTCAAGAGACGGGTTGTATAAGAATCGGGGAATCACTTCGATTGGAGCTTCGAACCCTTGAGGCAACAACTCAGTATTGTATTGCGCAACAATCGCGCGCGCATAATTGAGAACAGTCTGAGCGGTGTTTCCGTCATAGCCATCAACGATCAACTGAACCGAAGTCGCGAACTCGTTTCCAATGGACTTCCCGAAGTCAGCCGGGACAGTGATGCCGGCTCTTACTTCGTAGCGACGGAATAGGTCTTCAAATTCGTCGGGTTGCGTGACATATTGTGTCACTTGGAAATACTTCGACTGGGCGAACTTGTCAATGAAATAACGAGAAGCGGGGCTTTGATCCAGATCGGCGACAGCAATTTGAATGTTTTTGGCATCGAGATTGACAGCCCAGCCATACAAGAAGATCATGAATACCGGCATCAGCAGCACCAGAAAGAGTGTCCGCGAATCACGGAAGATATGCAGAAATTCCTTCAGGATAATAGCCCTCAGTCTCATGCAGAGTCTCCTTGAGTCACGACATGCTTGAAAAGTTCCTCAACGGTTTTCATTCCAGTCTGCACTTTCAAGTCACCAACTTTTCCTTGAATGAGTACACGACTCTGGTGCATAATCGAAATCTTGTGACAGTACTCCGCTTCGTCCATGTAGTGTGTCGTCACAAAAATCGTCTTTCCGTGCGCTGCAAGATCGTGAATCATATCCCAGAAATCCCGCCTCGCCACAGGATCAACCCCGCCAGTTGCCTCATCAAGGAAGATGATATCAGGATTATGCATCAATGCAGCTCCCAGCGCCAGTTTCTGTTTCCAACCCAATGGCAACTCCGCTGTCATCTTTGTGCGCACATGTTGGAGGTTCATCCGCTCAAGGGTCTCATGAATGTGCTGCTTCAACGCTCGACTATCAAGTCCGTATACACCGCCATAGAACTCGAGATTCTCCTCGACCTTAAGATCATTGTACAGCGAGAACTTTTGAGACATGTATCCGATTCGAGACTTGATCCGCTCTGCCTGCTTCACAATGTCAAAGCCTGCCACTGTGCCTGTGCCGGACGTCGGTTCGAGTAGACCACAGAGCATTCGGATTGCCGTCGTTTTGCCCGCCCCATTAGCTCCAAGAAATCCGAAAATCTCTCCGCGCTTTACGGCAATATTCAGTTTGTCTACAGCAACGAACTTCCCGAATTTGCGGGTAAGATCGTGAGTCTCGACGACGATGTTGCTATCTTCTATCACTGCGTTCACTTCAGAAGACTGATAAACGTATCTTCGATGGAGGGTGCCACTTTACGGACAGATTCAAGAGAAATTCCGAGCTTTGCTTGTAGCTCGCCTTGACATCTGAAAATATCACTCGTGACGATATGCATTCTATCGCCATACAAGTGGACCTCAACCACAGAGGGCAATGTTTCTGCATCTCTCCGAAGATCGAACAAGTTTGCTCCTTCGATCTCCAGCACGCTGTGTTTGAACTCTTGCGTGATTTCCGAGGGTGTTCCGACAGCCAGAATGTTACCCTTGTGGATGAGGGCAACGCGATCGCACTTGTCAGCCTCATCCATGTAAGGAGTGGATACGAGGATGGTCACACCCTGCCGGGCAAGTTTTCGGAGCATCTCCCAGAATTCAAACCTCGAAATTGGATCAACACCTGTGGTTGGCTCGTCAAGAATGAGAATCTCAGGTGTATGAATCAGAGTGCAGGATAGAGCCAGTTTCTGCTTCATGCCTCCTGAAAGCGCGGCTGCTCGACGATTGATAAACGGTTCAAGTTTTGAAAATTGCATCAACTCAGCGAATCGTGTCTGATAAGCGTCGCGCTCTACTCCGAATAGACTAGCAAAGAACCTGATGTTTTCCCCAACGGATAGGTCAGGATAGAGGGAAAACCGCTGTGGCATATAGCCAAGACGCTTCTTGATTTCACCGGATTGCTTTTCAACATCAAATCCGGCGACTGTCGCAGTTCCGCCGTCAAAGGACATCAGGCAGCATAGAATGCGCATCAGAGACGTCTTCCCAGCTCCATCAGGTCCGATCAGGCCGAAGATCTCCCCTCGGCTCACCGACAAATTGATTCCGCGCAACGCATCGGTGTCCTTGTAGGTCTTCTTGATGTCATTTGCAGCAATCATCGGAGAGGATGTCGACATCGCTTGCTACTTCGCTGTAAAGTACACGTCGGCAGGCATACCAATCTTAAAAACACCTTCTGGATTTTCAACCCTGACACGAACCGCATAGACAAGCGCCACTCTGGCGTCGCGAGTCTGGATATTCTTGGGCGTAAATTCTGCTTTGGGGGAAATCCAGCCAACAATTCCGATATTGTCCTTGTCCGGCTCAGAATCTATGCGGATTCGCACCTGGCTTCCAAGCTTGACACGTCCCAGTTCCGCTTCAGGAATATAGACGGTGAGCCGCATTTCTCCAAGATCGGCCAGAGTCAGTATCTTCTGTGCCAGGCCAATTGTTTCATCCTGTTCAAAGTACTTTTCGACAACTTCACCGTTGATCGGACTTCTGATAACGCAATCGAGAATTCTTCGATCCAACAACCGTATCTGCTCTATGAGAGATGCTTCCTGAAAAGAGAGATCTGACAGTGCCATCTCCGTTCCCTTTAGCGAATTGTGGGCAAGATCGAGAGCGGTTGTCTGAGCATCCATCTGCGAGCTTGTGGCGGACTCTTTATCGCGGAGTTCCTTGATTCGAGCATACTCGCGTTTCGCTGCGGTAAGTTGAATTCCAGCGAATTCAACTTTGTTTGCCAATTGTCGCCTTTGAC
>JAGVEU010000069.1 GCA_020057985.1 Calditrichota bacterium
ATAGATTCATTGGTGCTGTTTATGGCATTTTCAGATATTTAGTTGGCACAAAGCACTTCCTTGAACATGACAGCATGATTTGCGAATACAATATAAAACACAATAAATATATAATTTACAGGGCTTAAAGTGATGCACCCACCAGGACTCGAACCTGGAACATAAAAGTGAGAGATCTAGAACGAGTGTTGTATTTATTTAATTTACGATATCTTAGGGACGATCGTGGAACAGCCCTATGTCTTGTGCGTTTGCGACCGGACGACTTCAACATTGGGCCGGATGGCTTGAGACTAAGCTGGCCACAACACTGGCCACTTAGGTTGTTTGATAAAGTAGAGGTCTTCCATAAGCACCGTCAGAAATGCAAGTATTTAATATCTGTAAAAATTAAGTTTACAAGATGGAATCTTTGTGACTATTTTCGCAAAAGGACTTGCTTTTTTTGAGTTCCTTGCTTATATTATCACTCGAGTAAAACGGCAAACTGCAGCCACAATGCTGCGATTGAGTCATTGAACCGAACTCGAAGTGCTTCAAGGTCAAGCACAAGAAATTTGTGCGAGCTTGTGAAAAATTTCCCATTGTTGACTTCCGCGTCTCTTGGGCGAACAGTTTTGTGGCGCATTTTCTGTATTGGTTGTGACCTAATTAGGATAATGACCACAACTGTCATAATACGATATTGGAGGATACATGCCGATAGACTATGAACTTCACCAAAAGCGAGAGAGCGAGCTGCGCTCCGCCTTCTGGGATCAAGTCCGCAGCTTTCCCGATGGTCAAAAAATCAAGAATTGTATTCAGTGCGGCACGTGCACCGGCAGTTGCCCTGTGTCCTATGCCATGGACATCACTCCCCGCGAAACGGTAGCTCTGTTCCGTGCGGGGCGGCTTGAAGACATTCTACACAGCCGCACCATCTGGATCTGCGCGTCCTGCTACTCCTGTACTGTGCGTTGTCCGGTCGGAATCAGGGTCACTGACACTCTCTACGCACTCAAACGAATCGGCATTGACAAGAAGATCTATCCCGATCACTTTCCGGTCTATGCACTGTCCAAAGCCTTCATCTCGAACATCTACAAGTATGGGCGCAACTTCGAACTCGGACTTGGGGTCAGGTATCTGTTGAAGGCTAGCCCGATGAAACTACTCTCAGGCGCCGGTTTCGGGATGGCCATGATGAGCCGAGGCCGAATGCCGTTGAAGCCTTACAGAATCAACCGAATCAATGAAGTCAGGGCGATCATTGACCGGGCTAACCAGATGGAAGTAGTATGATGGAATACGCCTATTACCCCGGTTGCAGCCTCGAAACTACCGGCAAACCCTATGACATGTCCGTTCGCGAAGTCTTCAAAGCCCTGAATGTCGGTCTGCACGAGATTGAGGACTGGAACTGTTGCGGCGCGACCATGTACATGTCCGTCAACAAGCTGGTTGGCTACGCGATCAGCGCCCGCAACCTTGCGCTTGCCAAGAATATGGGCATGGATGTTTGCGCTCCATGCAGTAGTTGCTACACAATCTTGCGCAAGACGAACCGTCATGTAGCTTGGGATCCCTATGCTCGCAAGAGAATCAATGAAGCGCTGAGTGCAGCTGATCTGTCCTACGATAGTAATGTCGAAGTGCGTCACCCCCTCGACATCCTGGTGAACGACGTCGGCATCGAAACTATTGCACAAAAAGCGCCCTTCCGTCTCAACGGCGTCAAGGTCGCGCCTTATTATGGCTGTCAGATCGTACGCCCGCATGGGTTCTTTGATGATGTAGACGAGCCCACAACCATGGATCGCTTATTATCGGCGCTCGGGGCTGAAGTCATCGAAGATTATCCGAACAAGGTTCGGTGTTGCGGTGGAATGCTCATGACGACCTACACGGAAATCGCCGAGAACATGAATGAAGATCTTCTGAAGTCCGCAGTGGATTATGGCGCCAATGTGATCGCAACAGCATGTCCGCTGTGTCAAATGAACCTCGAAGGGTATCAGCCGCAGATCAACAAACGATTCAATGCGCATTACAAGATGCCCATCGTGTATTTTAGTCAACTTGTTGGTCTTGCCTTAGGCATTGATCAGAAGAAACTCGGACTCGATACACTCCTCGTGGATGCGACGAAAATCCGAGTTAAATCGAAAGACCAGGAGGTGTTGGTATGAGCGAAATAAATGGCAAAGACGGCGGCAAGGAGTGCCGCGTGGGCGTATATGTTTGTCACTGCGGAACCAATATTTCCAAGATGGTGGACGTCGTCAGGATCGCTGCAGAGATGAACAACCACACGAATGTTGCGATTGCGCGTGACTACCGCTTCATGTGTTCTGATCCGGGTCAGGAATTGATCCAGAAGGACATCAGGGAATACAAGCTTGATCGCGTGGTTGTGGCGGCATGCAGTCCGCTGATGCATGAGCCAACCTTCCGCGGCGCCGTCGAAAAAGCCGGCATGAACCGCTACTTCTTCGAGATGGCCAATATCCGCGAGCAGGTGAGTTGGGTGACGACGGATTACGAAGCGGCCACCAATAAAGCCAGACGTCTGATTAACGGTTCCATTGCTCGAGTCAAGCTGCACGACGCTCTGGAAATGCGGCGCGTCTCGATCACCAAGCGCACCATGATTATCGGCGGCGGCATCGCCGGAATCGAAGCAGCGCTGCAACTGGCCGACGCAGGTTTTGAGGTGATCCTCGTGGAGAAGGAAGATAGTATTGGCGGGCACATGGCCAAGTTTGACAAGACTTTCCCCACGCTCGATTGTGCAGCCTGCATTCTTACCCCGAAAATGGTGTCTGTCAACCAGCATCCTAACATCCGGCTTCTGTCCTATGCCGAGATCGAGAACGTAGACGGGTACGTTGGCAATTTCAAAATCAAGGTTCGCAAGAAGGCGCGATTTGTGGATACGAAGATTTGCAACAGTTGCGGATCGTGCTATGAAGCATGTCCCAGCATGGCGGTTCCATTGGATCGAAAGCTGATTTTGGGGGATAAGGTCTTCAAGGAGGGGCGTCGTCTGAAAACCCGCCGACCGCGCTCGCTGGGTCCCGACCATGATCTGTGGGTTCTCACCGGCGCGCAGCCCAAGCCCGAACAAGAGCGCCATCCTGAGCAGGAAGGAGTCTAGTGCCGTTTCCAGTTAGTTTGGAGTGTTGAGTCTTTTTTAGGGATTGCTGCGTATATGGGTTAGAGATCAATCTCAGGAGGATTTAAGATGTCTAC
>JAGVEU010000243.1 GCA_020057985.1 Calditrichota bacterium
CCAGAATGACAGTCGGTTTGAAGGGCATGTCAGTCTGGACGCTGCTCGTCCCCGACCGGATCGAGGATCAATGGCGGCTTACTTATGGGAAACAGTATATATATCCCGTTTTTTGAGAACAGTCAGCCTAAGTCTGTTCATCGTAGGTCTTTGGCAAATCGGTGGGGCTGGACGCGCCTTCGCGCAAGTCAGCTCCGGAGGTACACCGCCGAGCTTCACACTCGCCCTCTCCGCTGCCAAAGTGTCCACCATGCGCATGGTCTCTCTGGACAATGCCGCCCTCCGGTTACAGGCGGAAATCGCTGAACAGCAAGCAATCGTTTCCGGTACAGCCATTCCTTATCAGGTTGCCGAGCCTATTCCTGTAAATCTTAATCTGGCGAATTCCGGTAGTTGGGAAACCCTCGCGGATGGTTCGAGAATCTGGCGAGTGCGAATCTCATCCCCCGGGGCAGAGGCGCTCTATTTCATTTTTGACCGTTGGTGGTTGCCAAAGGATGCGTCACTCTTTATCTACAACGATGATCACTCCCGCGTCATCGGCGCGTTCACTTCTGCTAATAATTTTCCGCAAGACTCGTCCAATGTTACCGCACCTTTTTCGGGAGATGCGCTCACCATGGAGTATCTGGTTCCTGCTAATGTGACCGACGTCGGCGAGCTTTCGATCATGACCGTGCTGCATGGCTTTCGAGGATTCAATCGCGAGCCGACTGACCCTTTGGATGCGTACGGTCAATCCGGCCCGTGTCAAGTGGACATCAACTGTCCCGACGGCGTTGACTGGCAACTCCATAAGAAGGCTGTATGCGATCTTTTCATGCCGGGCGGAGGCGCCTGCAGCGGAGCGCTGATCAATAACTACGCAAGCAACGGAATCCCCTACGTACTTACAGCCCGCCATTGTCTACTGGATGGTTTCGCGACAGGCTGGACCGCCCGGTTCAAATACGAAAGCCCGACTTGTGGAGGCGTGGATGGTCCCTACAATTTTTCTCTGGCCAACGTCTACGTTCGCGCACGCTGGGAGAACACTGACTTTATGCTGCTGGAATTCATTAATACTCCGCCCTTAAGCTATGAGCCTTATTATGCAGGCTGGGATCGCTCGGGGAATGGCGCGCTGAATACAGCCGGCATTCATCATCCAATGGCGGATGTCAAAAAAATCAGCAAGGACAACCTTGGCCCCTACTCCACCGACTGGAACGGTGACTTCGACGGTTATTCCTGGGGAGTGCATTGGGATATTGGCCGCACACAAGAAGGGTCTTCCGGTTCGCCGCTATTCAGTGAGGCTGGTCTTATTATTGGCGAGCTTCACGGCGGCATGTCCGAGTGTCCGTCGGAGGATGAGCCCGATATATACGGCAAGTTCGATCGCTCCTACTACGGTGTAGACGGAAGTGGCGCCTCGAACCGGCTGCACGAGTGGCTGAATCCGTACGGTATCGCCGGCAATACCATGCCGGGCTACTTTCCGGGGCCACCCTCCAACGATGAGTGCGCCAACGCGACAAATGTTTCCCCGATACCCTACAATGGCGACGGTTATACCTCTTTCGCCGATACGGAGTACTCTAACTGCATCGGTGGGGCTTCTTCTCCGCAGGTCTGGTTTCGTATCCCACCGGACGGGTGCCCGCGGCAAATTTCCATTGATCTGTGCGGTTCAAATTTTGATACCCAGATCGAGGTGATTCGGGGCACCTGTACGAACATTCTGGAGATCGTCGGTTGCAATGATGACGGACCGACGTGTGCGAATGGCGATCACTTGCAGGCACAGTACACGTTTACAGCTCTGCAAAACGAGCAGTATCTGTTTGCGCTCAGCGGTTACGGAGCAACATCATCGGGACACTACAACATTCAAGTCAGAAGCCTGCAGCTCGCGCCCGCGAACGACAACAATTGCAACGCTGTGGTCATCAACGCCTTACCCTTTACTTACTCGGGCAATACAAGCTGCGCAACCGATGCTTTTACTCCTCAATGCGCCGGACCGACCAACACCGCTCCGGACGTGGAATTCTCGCTATCGTCTCCATGCAACATGAATGTGCATCTCTCCACCTGCGGTTCGGGTTTTGACACCGTGCTTGAACTCGGGATCTCACCGGAGGCTTTTCCGGGCTGCGATGGAGCTTTTGAGTTCGTGGCCTGCAGCGATGATGATTGTCTGTTTAATCCGGGCGGGAGTTTCATTAATGCCACGCTTATAGGTGGACGGGTCTACCGGGTCATCCTTGATGGCTATGGCAGCGCATCCGGTAATTACACCCTGACCGCGACGGGCGCGCTGGCCAACGATGCCTGCCCGGGCACGGTGATTCCCTCGCTGCCTTATATCACTCCCTTCGGCGCAACCACTTTGTGCGCAACGGATAATTCTCCCGGCGGCGGCTGTCCCGGTTCACCCGGTAATGATCTTGGTGTTGGCGCGCCGGATCTGGTTTATAGCTACACACCAACCTCGTGTCATGTTTGCCGGGTGAGTTTATGCGGCTCGTATTATGACACGGCGATTCTGGTGTATGTTGGCTCGTGCCAGAGTTCGAGCTTGGTGGCTTGCAACGATGACTTCTGCGGCAGCCCTCAGGCTTTCCAGAGTCAACTTGATTTCAACGCGCGGCAGGGATATACGTATTACATCTTTGTGGACGGATACGGAGAAGGAAACGCGGGGACTTTCACTATGAACGTCGGCAATGTCGGGCCATTTCTCGAATCGGTGGACGGCTGCAGCGGTCTGAATATTACTGCGCTTCCATTCAGCAGCACCGGTTCCACCTATTGCGCGACCTCGACCTTTGTGAACCAACACTGCGACGCGGCTGCGTCCAACGATGTGATCTATGCGATGAGTTTCTCGGATTGCTATGACATGACCGCGAGTCTGTGCGGATCGGGTTATGACACCAGACTTGCAATTCTCAGTTGGGACGGGAACGGATCGAGCTGCCCGGGCAACATCCCTGTGACCTGCAACGACGACAGCTATTGCGGAGCAGTTTACACCTTGCAAAGCACCGCGAGCTGGCAGGCGCAGGCCAATACGCTCTATCGCATCTTGATTCATGGCTATAGCGGTGCCGCGGGACCCTATGTCCTCAACGTCACGGGCACGCCGTGCGTGGTCGCCCCTGATCCGGTAGCCAATTTTGTGGTACAGGTCAATGCGGGTGCCGGCGAAGTTGTTTTCAAC
>JAGVEU010000068.1 GCA_020057985.1 Calditrichota bacterium
CCGTGTAGGTTAAGCGGGGCGAATTCACCGAGTCAATGCGCAGTCCGTCGCGATAGATAATATATTTCTCAACTTCCACCGAACCGGTTGGCGCAGTCCATGATACACGGATGGAGTCGCACATATTCGTAGTTGCAGCGACGTTGGTCGGTGTTCCCGGGCCGCAGTGCGCCGTTCCGTTGTCGGGATTACTTGTACTATCGCCAGCAAAGTCACTGTGCGCCGTAACTCTGTACTCATAGGCAGCTCCACATTGAGGATGGTCCGTGTACCGGGTCCGATCCGGAGGCAGGTTGGCGACGGTTCCACCATTTCTCAATACCTGGTAACGGGTGACATGACCCTGCGATAGATTCCATGTGATGACCACTGCGTTACAAGAGTCCGTTGCCACGACATTGCCCGGAGGGCTGGGAGGTTGATAGCGTGTGCCGCTATCCGATGCCGCCGGACTTTGGCCACAGAGATTGAAGGCATAAACGGTGTATTGATAGGTTCCGTAAGCTGGAGTATCCACATGGCTTGTCGTGTTGGCGGGCAGACCTGTCAAATAGGTTGCACCGCGCCAAACCTGAAAGCTGTCTTCACCCTGCGGATTATTCCATGAGACTGTGACATTCTGAGCGCTGTTTTCGGTTGCAGTTACTGTCAAAGCCTCAAGCACATTCCGTGCAGATCCGTCATCCGACGCACTGACCAGTCCGTCTCCGCAATCATTGTGTGCCTGAATCGAGTAGCTATAGATGACTCCACCTTCCGCACTCGTATCTACGAAGGATGTGTCGTCAACTACCGTTGAGTCAATCGTAACACCACCGCGTTTGATGTAGTATTTGGTTTCGTGTTCGATGTCTTCCCAAGTGATTTCCACTCCGTCGCACCTTGAGCTATCAGATGCTCCAATAATGACAACCTGATCGGGCACATCTGCTCTGTTGCCGTAATCTGCAAGGGTCGGGGTTGCGGTTCCACAATCGTTGAAGGCGATGATATCGTAGCCGTACATGAGATATGGTTCAGCGGTTACGTCACGATAGATAAGAACGTTAGCTGCTAACGTTGCAAGGCTAATCGTATCTCGACGGACAATATAGCCTGTTTCGTTTGAGATGTCGTCCCAGGTGACAAACACTGTGTCGCATTGTCGCTCGCTTGCGTTGACATTCAGCACAGGATCCATTGACGGCGGAGTTCTGGTTCCGTTATCTGATGCGCTTGTCTGACCACAACTATTGAAAGCTGTGATCGTGTAGAGATAAGTTCCTGTTGGCGGCGTGTCCGTGTAGCTGGTTATCGCAGGAAGGAAACTGCCGACATACGCTCCGTCCCGGCTCAGCACAAGACTGTCGGCATGTTCCGACGTCCATGAGATCAGGATGTAATCGCAATGATTGTCGCTTGCGTCCACTGTGACCAGAGGATTTCCACGTGCAGCGCCCGAATCTGAAGCACTGACCAGACCTGTCCCGCAATCACCGGTAGCCTGAACAGCGTAACCATAGAATTGCCATGCCGTGCCTGTGATGTCATGATACACTGTGACATCTAGCGAGACAAAATCTATCACGATTCCGTCACGCAGAATGTTGTAACCTGTCTCACCGCTCAAATCTGTCCATGTGATCGTGGTAACTCCGCAAGCCGTAGTGTCAGTTGCTGAGACTCCCGTCACCTGCCCGGGAGCAACACGCCTGCTTCCGATATCTGACGCGGAATAGGACTGCGAATTTCCGCAGTTGTTGTGAGCAATCACGTCGTAGGTGTGAGGGACATTCGGGGTGCACGTACTATCCAAATAAGTCGTATCCGGAGCCTGCACATTCAGAGCGAGTGGTGTACCGTCACGGCGCACCGTATAGTATTCCACGGAGTCCGGCGGTAGGATTGGGTTCCACGTGATCGTGACATGGTGGCATGTGCTATCGGAGGCATTAACTCCAGTCACCACCGGAGGTCGCGTATACGCTTGTGTATTGACGGTTTGTGATGGTGTTCCATACCCACAGACTGCTGACCAACCTGTTACATAGTATTCGCAAGGAGTCGAAGGAGCATTGCGGTAGGTCAAGCAGTAAGTTCCTGAGTTGTTTGGGCGATACATTCGTGCCACGGTTACTGTGTCCGGGCAGACCTTTCTGACGAAGAATGAGTCCACAGCCTGAGTTGTGGAAATCGTGAAGCAAAATCTGATGGAATCGCAGTATTGTGTCACGCTGATATTGGTCGGAATCGGAGGCCCTTGCCGCACGTTTCCTTGCTCGGTAACAAAGGAAGACAGCGTTGTGTCTCCGGGCACTTCGGAGCATGAACGGCGGGTCCTGACTGCATAGACATAGTTGCCTTGCTGAAATTGGGTGTAATCGGAGTATGTCAGAGGATCTGTGCCGAGCTGCATGTGAATCATCGTCGTATCGCGGTAGATGTAGTAGCGATCCACGGCTGGGCCGCAGGGCAACCAAGTGAGGATGGAGCGGTTGCAGATCGTATCCGTGGCGACAAAGTCCGCCGGAAGAGGAGGAAGAGGCGGGAAGCAGTAGCCTGTAGCACATGCGTCTCGCCAGTGCCACGTTGTGAAATCCCATTCGATCGGGGCAGGTGGTATCAACTCCGGCGTGGGATCGCTCACCCATACCTTGGGCGGATTCGAATTCGGCACCGGTACCACGCAATAGAATCTGTTCACGGCGAGAGGCGAGTATCCCGAAGTGACAAATGCCAGCTCGGGATAGAAAGTGCCGGGTTGCTCCAATTGAAGCTCACCGTTAACGGGAAGCGCATTGTAGTTTACGAGACCTGCAGTGTCGCAAAGTTCGAAATTCGCGAACCGACACAGAGGTGGTTGCAGATCTGTGCAATCATAACCGTCGTTGTCGGAATCAACGAAGATGTAGACTGGTGTACAGTCCGGAAGCGGAGTTCCGTTTCCGGCCGAATCGTCAGTCAGTATGTAGGAGAGATCCTGAAAGAACACTGTCAAGTTCTGCGCACGGAGGGGGGCTAGACCCTGCATCAGGCTCATTGTGCAGGCAATAAGAAAAAAAGGAAACGGAATTCGAGATTTCATAGTGACTCCTGCTACTTTTTCATGGTTATTGGCGCCACTCAGCATGGCACGGAACGAAGATTCAGAAAGGAAATTACCCTCAAACGCAGCCTCGCACTTTGGATTTGTCTTTGCGAGATTGCAAAGAGGCTCAGACAGAGGCAAGACGGAACGAAAATCCCCGGTAGTCAGTTCAATCAATGTCCTAAGATAGCCTTTTTTTCTTATTTTGCAACCCCTGATGCAGACGAATTCACACAATAGGGCTTTGGCAATTACTTGTTGACCGAAAGACTCAGCATAAGTCGGTCAAATGTTATATAGCACCTTTCATAGAAACGCACACATTTTCTGAATAGCGAACGGTTGAGAATGAGGCTGATATGCCCAAGAGCGATAGAAAATTCTTGAAACACATAGTATTTTACAAATACATACTGTTATTTGTCATTGCTCTGGTTTCTTGCGCGAGTCAGGCACTCTCTTCTCCTCCGAGGCTGATCTTGGCCGCTGATTCAAACTCTTGGAACTCATCGATTTACTCTCCTAACTCGAAAAAAATCGCATTTACCAATGCAGCGTTAGACGAACTTTGGATAATTGCGACGGCGGGAGGCAAACCGCGTAAGATGGCGGCGGGGGATTTGATTGGAAGACGATTTATCTTTGAACCCGGCCTCGAACGGATTGTGTACAGACAGAAATCGCTTGCTCTTCCTACTCAACCGGTTCGGCTCGTTTCCACTTCCTTTTACATTTATGATCCTGTACTGCGCACGGGAAACGACGGCAATATCCTTGGTCCGTACCAAATTGGGGACAAAGTGTACTACCGCACGTCACTTGCCGAGCCACTACTCGACTACGGTGCAACGCCCCAGGTCGCCGCTCCTTATCTCGATCTTCCGCGTGGACGGCTGTGGATCAAGAACAGTCAGGGTGAGGAGATCTTCACCTCGACTCCGCCCAGTCACTTTGTCGGTATGGAAATCTCTCCCGATGGAAAAATGCTGGCTGCGGTTCAGGACAAACCTGTGTTGTCCGTTTCGCTCATCAATATGTCCGATGGGAAAGTAACCAATATTGGGCACGCCGAGTGGCCAAGTTGGTCAGGTGACTCGCAGAATTTTATCTATCTTTTTCCGGCCTCGAAAGAGCGAAAGGCCGCTGAAATTCGCCTCTATCGTTTGAGTATGGGCATCAGCGAAACCGTGCTCTCATCCACTGATTATGAGCCTGAAACCCCCTCGCTCAATTACGACGGCACGCGTGCGCTCTTTGTCAGCAAGGGCGCGATTTATGAGCTGATCCTTGCCCGCTGAGCAAGGCGCACTTCGTCTTTTATTCCTCACTCCAGTCCCTTCTTCAGCGCTTCCACGAGCATCTCGTTCTCGTCCTTTTTTCCAATCGTAATTCTTAGGCAATGCGGCAGGCCGAAGGCTTTCAACGGTCTGACAATGACTCCTTGACGCTGCAGACGATCGAAAAGCTGCAC
>JAGVEU010000443.1 GCA_020057985.1 Calditrichota bacterium
GAGCATTCAAGACAACCGTAAGTGGATACAGACCATTTCCGTGAGGAGGCGCAGACACAGTAATGTTTAGCACCGAGTCCGGAGTGACCGTTCGACTGCCGGAAAGAAACGGGAGCCCCCACGGCCCCAGCAGAACTGTGTCACACTGTCCTCCGGGCGGCAGACTGCGAGCCACTACCTGCAGTGGTTCACCCGCATAACTCCGACCATCCCCGCTCGCGTCCAGCACCAGCAGTTTCTGCGGAAGGGTGTAGAGATAGGCAACAGTCCGATAATTTCCCTGCACTTCATTCATGCCCCCTACTTCAAGAGTCATTTTCAGATTCTGAGTGAACGGAATCGGATCGGTCAGATGCCACCGATAGGCCGATGCAAAACCCATCTCCAAGCCAAGACAACCATGCGAAGCCATCTGACGAGGCCGAGCTTGCCCCGAACTGTCTGTCCAGAAATAGGCGCCGTTGAAATAGTCCTCCGTACCGGTACCACGCCACGATGCTTCCTCTTCATGGTTGAAAAAGAATTTCTCATCACCTTCGATGGTATTGTGCGGGGTGTTCTTCATCTCCCAGAAAATCCCCGCATAGCTTCCCGGTCCCACGAGGTCAAAGATGACATAGTCGCGCCACGGCGGGGTGGGATTCAGTTCATGAAAGACTCCGCGCAGCCTGAATGGTCCAATCTCCGATGGCTGCTGAGTAACGATTTCTGCGCGTGCGTAAACCGTGCGAGAGCCCGACGTGCGATTTTCCGCCTCGATGCGTAATCCGCTACGGAATGGGATGGACAGATTCAGGTACAAGCTGTCTCCTAACATTCCACATACTGCCGATCGAAACGGCCTCCAACCGAAAACCGCTCCAAACACTGGACTGAGAGGTCCTTCGATATCCGGCAAAGGGAATCCGTCCGTGTAGACTCGTATCCAGAAGTTCTCGTGGATGCTCCGGTTACGGTCATCAAGCCGCAAAACGATGCGGCGACATGTTCCTGAGCCAGAGTAAGACAGCAGATTCTGTGTTGTGCCGACGGGCATGGTAAACGTGGCGGTCTGCGAGATAAATGGCCGCTCCGACATCACCGGCATTTCCGGAGCGCCAAATAGAATTGCCAGTGAATCCAAATGAGCCATGAAGTCCGCCGAAGGAGGAACCGTCAGCGGCGCGACGGTAGTTCCGGGCGCGAACTTGAGTACGTTTAAATGGTAGTAGACTCCGCCGACGTAATTTGTGGTCACCTTCAGACGGGACTGAAAAGGAATGGGAACATAGCTCCATCTCGCGTAAAAAGTACTATCCGCCACGGGAGGAACAAAGGGAGAGACTCTGCCAAAGAGCATTCTTACCGTCGTATCAATGAGCGGGTGCGTCATGTCATCCACATAGATCCTCCAACGCGCGGTATCCGGCATAGGCAACCGCGTCGTCCACATGTGCATACACGCGCCGGGCCCTACAGCGTCACAGAGGATTCGCCACCCTGTTGTTGTATCCAATCCGTAGTTCTGCGTATAATCATCGTTCAGCCCCGAACGGTCGTAGCTGGAAAAATGCTGAATCTGCACGTCAAGCGTATCAGCCAAGGTCTCGCGGTGGAGTACATGCCTCCAGAAGTCCACTGGTTGAGCAACACAGCCCAGCGGAGCGAGCAACAATAAACAAATCAATAAGTTACGCAAATCATGACCCCAGAATTGATTTTTCGTAGGCAAATCTTATAATGCAGACCCAAGGCACTGGGTCTAACCTCTATTATAAGCCAAAACTGGCCAAAAAGCAAGCAATCCTGCTCATATATTTTTCCGAATTTTGAATTGAAAAAGGGATCAGATTTGCTTACCTTATCCAAATAATCAAACTGGACTTGGTGGTGGCCTCTCTTGTCCAAGCAATCCGTAGCAACCCTTGGAGATTAACTGCATGCATAACAAACAACTTCTGCTGATTCCCCTGGCTCTGATATTGTGCGCGAATGTCTTTGCTGCGCGCGATCATGACATCACGATGGAGGATTATTTCACACAGGCTTTTCTCACGGATTGTGTGCTTTCGCCGGATGGAAAATTCGCCGCCTACACGGAAATGCGCTGGGAGCCGCCCGCCGAGAAACGCAATACGGAACTGTGGGTTGTGGAGACTGCAACAGGTTCGATGCAGCGGTTGACTTTCGATCCGGCTCGCGATGCTGATCCGCAGTGGAGTCCGGACAGCAAGTGGATTTATTTCACAAGTGCACGCGGGGAAAGTGATGACGAGGCGCCTTTGAATGGCAAATCGCAGATTTGGAGAGTACCAGTAACTGGCGGCGAGCCATTTGCCATTACGCGCTTGAAAGATGGAGTCACACAATATGAACTCTCTAAGGACGGGCGCACACTCTACTATGTGGCCTCAAACGAAGAAGTTGAGGATGAATGGAAAGACCTGCGCGAAAAATACGAAGACCTCGAATACGGGCACGGTGTCGTCAACTATTCGCAGATCTGGAAACTTGACCTGACCACATGGCGGGCGGAGAAGCTGATTGATGACAAGCGCGTGATCGGTGAATTCAAAGTCTCACCGGACGAAAAGCGCATTGCAATGATTACCACGTCCGATGAAGTTCCGCTTCGTAATGAGGGCTGGTCGCGGGTGGATGTTTGGGATTCTGCCACAAAGAAAGTAACCTCGCTCCCCGACAAACTGATGCGCGAAGATGCACCTTCTCCCTATGGTTGGCTGGGCGGTTTGTGTTGGTCAGCGGATGGACGGAAGCTCGCGTTTCATGAGGATTTTGACGGCTATCCGTCGGAAATTCTGGTGGCAGTCTGGAAAGGCGAGGCGGTAGCGATGCAGAAGCTCAAGCGACCGAATGAGGTTTCGGTCTCGGGTGATCCGCGTATGTTGTGGATTGGCAAGACCTCGGAACTCTGCTTCATTGCGGACCAACGGGCGCGGGCGCGTGTCTTCGGTATAACCGTCAACGATAACGGCAATCCCGGAGCCTCTCGCCTGCTTGCGGGCGGCGATGTGGTGATCAATCAAATCAGTCTCGATGCATCAGGCGGTAAGCTGTGCGTAATTCGCGGCGATGTAACCAATCCCTGCGATCTCTATTTACTGACTACCGGACAATCCAATAAATATCAGCAACTCACGCATGTCAATCCGCAAATTGACACTTGGAAATTGCCGCAGATTTCACTGGTGCAGTGGATTGGAGCGGAAGGAGATTCCGTCGAGGGATTGCTGGAATTGCCTCCCGAGTACAAGCCGGGACAGAAGCTGCCGATGGTGGTGGAGTTGCACGGCGGGCCGACGGATGCCTCGAAATTCTACATGGAATTCTGGATCTATGGCCGCATTCTGATGTCCACCCACGGCTATGCCGTCTTCAGTCCCAATTATCGCGGCTCTACGGGCTACGGCGATAAATTCCTCACGGGTCTCATCGGCCATGAAAATGATCGCGACGTGAAAGATATTCTCACCGGAGTGGACGAGATGATTAGGCGCGGAATTGCTGATTCGGAAAAGTTAGGCGTGATGGGCTGGAGTAACGGCGGTTTTCTGACCAATTGCGTGATCACCAAAGATCAGCGCTTCAAAGCGGCGAGCAGCGGAGCAGGCGTTGTGGACATGACGATTCAATGGGGGATAGAGGACACTCCCGGTCACGTCATCAACTACATGAAAGGCTATCCGTGGGCGAAAGCTGATGAGTACCGCCGCTCTTCCCCTCTTTATGATCTCGACAAGGTTAAAACACCAACTCTGATTCACGTCGGCGGCAGCGACCCGCGTGTTCCACCAGCCAATGCCCGCACCCTCTATCGCGCATTGCATGAATACGTGAAAATTCCCTGTGAGCTGATCGTCTATCCCGACCAAGGTCACAGTGTTATGACCTACACCACACGCAAAGCCAAAATGTCCTGGGATCTTGCCTGGTTCGACAAATACATTCTGGGGAAAAATACCGAGGAGCCAAAGAAACCTTAGCCTTAGTTTTCCAGCGTAACAGGCATATCAAAAGCCCCAAACCGTGCAAATGGTTCGGGGCTTTGTGCTGGATCCCGATGTGTACGCCTTCTTTGCCGTCGCGGGTCAACAGATCCGCGATGGCCCTCCTTATTTCACGAGCAACAACTTCCGCATTGCAAATCCGGCGGTACCTTGAAGTCGTGCAAAGTAGATCCCGCTCGGCAGTCCCGATCCGTCAAAGGTGATGTGATGCTGACCTTGTGGAAAGAAACGATTAGCCAATGTCGTTGCGAGTCGTCCCGTGACATCGTAGACCTTCACAACAACCATTCCTGATGTGGGCAGAGTGAAGTCCAGAGTTGTGACTGGGTTGAAAGGATTGGGGTAGGCGGAGAGCGACGCGCTTTGCGGCAGCGGTGTGGCGAGTCGCGGCTTTGTTCCGGCAGCAATGGCATAGCGGTAGACCCCGATGTATCGTTCATCCGCCACGTAAATCAGGCTGTCTCTCACGGTCAGTCCGAGGGCAACGCCGGGAGTGTCATAGTATCCGATTTCATGCGGCTGAGTCGGATCGGCAATATCGAGAATCCGCAGACCCGCAGAATCACATGCCAGATACACCCGACCTCCCACGATCTCGATGTCACGGGCCGCTGGTTCGGAACCGGCTGCAACAATAATCGGAGCCGACGGCGTCGCAATATCCACCACATGCAAGCTGTCGCTCATCGAACTCACATACGCGTAGTGTCCGCTGATGGCGACGGCCGTGAGTTCGTTGCCCGAAAGTGCCAAGGTATCAATCTCCACCACGGCCGGCGGATCTGAGATCCGAAAGACCTTCAAGCCTCTATCCGAAGCCATGAGCAGAATGGAATCCGCTGCGGCGAGACTGCCATAGCCATACGGGCCATACATGGCCGCGAGCGTGGGGTGAACCGGATCATGCACGTCAATCACCGAGATCCCGCCCGTGTAGCTGTCTGGCCAGTCGCTGGAGACGTAGGCGTAATCACCGGAAAAGGTTATGCTGGACACGCACCATAATGTGTCCAGTTCCGAGAGTTCCTGCGGCACTGCGGGATCCGCCGCATCTACGATCACGAATCCTCCATCCATGGTAGTGACCGCCCGGTCTGCCCAGCACTGGCCCACATAGAAGAGTCCGTCATGAGCCGTTACGCAAGCCGGATATTGGCCGCTTCCACCGGCAAGATATCCCGCATCGAGAAGATGTGACGGGTCCGATGCATCCATTGTATTCAGGCCGCAGCCGTAGTATCTCCAGTAGCCGGACAATGCCAGAGTATTTCCGGAGATCGCCACGTCAAACACTTCATGCGAGGGTGTTGCCCAGCGTCCAAGTTCCACGGGAGCCGACGGCTGGGAAACATCTATGGCAATAATTTCGCCGCAATCCGTCACCGTATATGCCGTTTGTCCCACTACCGCACATGCTCGCTCGGAGTGGCAGGGCAGGAGATCCATAGAACTGAGCGATACCGGATGCACGGGATCAGCAATGTCCAGGATACGGAAGGGGCCGGAGAAATTGGCAAGGCAGAGATGAGACCCACTTATCGCCACTCCGGTGGACTGACAGGGCCACTCATCAAATGTAGCCACCTCAACGGGCGAGGCCGGATTGATGATGTCCACAATGTGCAGGCCGTCATACTCGGATGCTACATACGCATAGTGGCCATCCACGGCAACATCCTTGGTCATACCCAAATCTCCGCTATGCCCAAGCACCACTGGCGCGGACGGACTATGTATATTGAAAATATAAAGGCCGCTGTACTCCCCTCCGACATACACGAGGCTGTCCTGAATCGCAATTCCGACGTCGCCGTACATGCCAGTCAGATTCAACTGTCCGAGCAGTGAAGGTGCCGCTGGTATCGAAACGTCTATCACCTCCAGTCGCGCACCGCCCGACTGCGGGTAATCAACAACTACTGCCAAAGAGCCTGCAACCGCAATGCCTCCCGGCATCCATCCCAAAGTGCCGAACCTACCCATTTCCACCGGCCTCAATGGGTTTGAGATGTCCACGACCTTGAGGCCAATGTCCTGTTCTACCGTATACAGATAATGCCCCGAGACGGCCACTCCGCTTGCGCCACTACACGAGTTCAGAAACGCGACCGGATGCGGATGAGTCGGATCGGCAATGTCCACCACACTGAGGGCATTGTCATTGGCCACATAAGCATAAGAGCCTGAGACCGCCACGTCCGAGGCATAACCCCAAAGGGCAAATTGACTGACACAGGTCACGTTCAGGCTATCCTGACCGAACACGGTCAAAGCGAAGAAGATCACGATGCAAATACTAAGTAGAGAACGCATTGCTGCCTCCGCAGTGGTATAAGTGAATCACGAGAGTCTGTTCTGAGAACGGATGTGCCTGTTTACTTTAGCAGGACAAGTTTCTGCGTCTTTCCGAATGAGTTTCCTTGCAGTCGCGCAAAGTAGATCCCGCTCGGTAAACTCGAGCCGTCAAAGGTGATATGATGCTGACCTTGCGGAAAGAAACGATTGGTCAATGTCGTTGCGAGTCGGCCAGTGACATCGTAGACCTTCATCTGAACCAATCCTGACGTTGGCAGACTGAACTCAAGTGTGGTTGTTGGATTAAAAGGATTGGGAAATGCGGTGAACGCAAACTGCTGTGGTAGGAGTGTACGCGGCGGTTCAGCGGAATTCGTTCCTTCCCAATGCAGAATCGCACCATTGCCGCCGACAGCCCAAACACTGTGCGGCTCGTTTACCGCAAGCGCATACAGTCTCTGTGTCGCCGGTGTTTCCTGAGGATACCAGTTGATGCCACCATCGCTTGTGACGAACACTCCATCCTCCCGCAACGCCCACCCATATTGCAGGTCAGCAAAGGCAACATCCAGGACAGCTCGCTCCTCATCCACTTCACCGAAGGTTTGCGGCTGCCATGTAGCTCCACCATCTGTCGTGTGAAGCAGCACGTTGTAGTACGGGCATTCGTCGCATTCGCTCCATCCACCGCCCACCCAGCCATTCATAGCATCGAGGAAGTGGCAGGCTAATAAGGCAGTATCAGAAGCAACAAATTGAGTTTCCCAGTTGACACCGCCGTCAGTTGTGCGCCGAATGGCGCATCCGGTATAAGGATAGCCGCTTCGCGTTAACACCC
>JAGVEU010000460.1 GCA_020057985.1 Calditrichota bacterium
ATTTGCAGCTTACGATGCCTTGTGTCCTGATAGCCGGAATGGTAGAATCCTGCCGATACCGCTTCCTTGAGCATCGGCGCAGTTGGTTTTTCCAGAGTGATGAGCACGCCCATCGCCGCCTTTTCGCGTTCGACGACGTGCCCGAGGTCACGGACATCCTTCACTGAGGTGCTGCCACCTTTCACCGAAAACATGATATGCTCCGGCTTACGGTACTGGCCGTCGAGAAAAGTGCGCACGCCGTCAATGCCTTGATCCGCGCCCTTCTTACGCTCGTCCTTTTCGGGTGCGGCATCCACGAGACTGAGCGCCCACCACTGGAATTCGTACTTATCGTCATGCGCCAACGTGCGTGCGCTCTCCAAGTCTACCGGTTCGCCAATCACCTTATATTTGGCTTTACCTTCAAACGTATCCTTTAGCCGTTGCTTAATCAACTTAATAGCGATGTGAGTGATATCTATCCCAATCCACTTTCGCTTGAGTCTATGCGCTACGGCCACTGCGGTTCCACACCCACAGAAGGGATCAAGCACGACGTCCTTTTCATTAGAACTTGCCTGAATGATGCGTTCCAAGAGGGCTTCGGGCTTTTGCGTAGGGAAACTCATGCGCTCTGCCGAAGTATTACCGACACGTTCAATATCGCTCCATAAGTCCATTACGCGCTTACCGGGCATCTCATCAAGAAACACCTTCAATCCGTCCAAGCGCGGAACACCGTCTTTGCGCGTAAGAATAAGTCCCCTTCTCCAGAGTTCCTCTAACTTCTCTTTCGAGAGTGCCCACCCCCGATTTTCCGGTGGTCGAGCGCCGCGCCATTCGAAATTCCTGCCTTGAGTTTTTGACATCATTGTCAAGTCCTGCGCGGTGTATGACCGGCCTTGGTCATCCGCCTTGTATCGTTTCATCTGCTCGGTGGAGTACTCGGTGTACAGTTGATTCCAGTTGTATTTATCGCCTCTCGAGTAGTACAGAATAATGTCACGCACCCGCTGATAGTACTTCGCGTTGATATTATGCGCATTGGTGCGCTGCCACGTAATCTCGTTTCTGAAATTCTGCGCGCCAAATACGGCGTCCATGAGCAGCTTAAGGTAATGGCTGGCGGTGGGATCGCAGTGCAGGTAGATGGAACCAGTTGGCTTGAGCACGCGGCAGAGTTCGATGAGACGCGGAGCCATCATCGCAAGATATGCCAGCATGTCCGTTTTGCCGAGAAAAGTACAGAAGGCTTCCATGACCTTGCCAGGCTTGCCGCCGCGTGTGACGATTTCCTCATAGGCGGCCTCCGCCGACGTATCCCACTTCCATGTGTCTTCGAAAGCCATGATCTGCGCCGCCGCACGTGTGCCGCTCTGCTCCTTGAAAAGCACATTGTAATCCTGATTGCTCTTGAAGGGTGGATCGAGGTAGATCAGATTCACGCTCTCCTCCCTGATGTGCTCTCGAAGGATTTTGAGGTTGTCGCCGTAGTATAGTGAGTTTGTGCTCATGTTTGTGAATGGAAAGACGGAGTCATTATTCCAATTCCGGTGGCGTAAGTACCCCCTTCTCGATAGTAAAGAAAGTCATCATCAACTTGACCCTATTGAACCAACTTCCTGAAGTCTTCATCCTGCCACAGATTCATAAAGCACTCATCTTCAAGCGCGCCTTGTTTGAAATTAGTGTCTTGAGCGATTGTTTTGCGAAGGAAGGCAAGAGCGTGTTCCTTATCCCCACTGACCGCATAGTCGCAGGCTCGATGCCAGAGAGCGGATTTAAGTTTGGGATTCAAAGAAAGCGACCGATCGAAGGCCAGTTGGGCTTCTGTATGACGCATCATGCGACCGAGTGTGGAGCCTTTCCGCTCCCACACGCGTGCGTCATTCGGCCTGAAGGCTATTGAACTGTCAAACAGAGCCAGCGCATATTCGAGATCGTCAAAGCTGTACTGCTCGCAGCCGCGCTCATAATAGTCGTCCGCCATTGCAATGGAATCGAGAACCCGCACCGTACGGCCTTCCGATTTGCGGTGAGTACTGCACGAGACAATCAAGGTGGTCACGAGTAGAAGCGCGATGAAACACAAGATACTCTTTTCATCCTTCATCCTTCCGCCTTCATCCTTTTCACCTACTCCTCGCCCCACTCTTTGAGACGATAGTGGAGGTAACGGCGAGAGATGCCGAGGACCTCAGCCGCACGGGATTTGTTTCCGCTGCAGGCGGAGAGCACTTGAAGGATGTGTTTGCGCTCGGCGACTTTCCAGCTTTGGTCGTCGCTGACCTGTTTCGGAGTGGTCTGCTGCATGATGTCCTGCGGCTCGATCCGTTCACCTTGCGCGACCACCAAGGCGCGTGCCATCGTATTTTCCAGTTCTCGGACATTGCCGGGCCATGCATAACCCGTCAACATGCGCAACGCATCGGGAGAGATTCCCTTGGCTCTTCCGCCGGATTGCTTACCGTATTTTTCGAGGAAGTGGCGCACAAGTGCTGGCAAATCGGTCAAGCGATCTCGAAGCGGTGGAGCGGCTATCGGAAGAATGTAGAGCCGGTAGAACAGATCAGTACGAAACCGTCCTTCGCTCACTTCGGCGAGAAGATTCTTGTTTGTGGCGGTGATGATGCGTGCGTCAGCCTTGAGTGTTTTCGTGTCTCCAACGGCGCGGAACTCGCCTTCCTGAAGAAAGCGCAGCAGCTTGGTCTGCATTTCGGCGGGAATATCTGCTACTTCGTCGAGGAAGAGTGTTCCACCAGCTACCGCTTGCACTAATCCGATCTTATCACTGACCGCACCTGTGAAGGAGCCTTTCTTATGGCCGAAGAGTTCACTCTCAAAAAGTTGAGGGGCGACATTACCGCAATAGAGTGCGAGAAATGGCTTGGAAGCGCGGGCGCCGGCCGAATGGATTTCGCGGGCGACCAGTTCTTTGCCGGTGCCGGATTCACCGGAGATAAACACAGGCAAGTCGGAAGTGGCCACACGTTCGATGAGCGCAAAAAGTTCTTGCATGACCGATGACGAACCGACCAAGGAACTGAATTTTGCGCCAGACGACTTGCCCGCTTTCAGAGTCTGGATTTCCTTGCGAGCGGACTCATAGCGTCGCGCATTTTCAATCGCAAGAGTGGAAAAGGCTGCCAGCGTGCCGAGCGGGCCGAGATTTTCTTCCCGAAAGAGGCCGCGATCCGAGCGACTGTCCAGATAAATCGCGCCAATGATCTTCGTGGCGGTGGCAAGTGGAACAATCATCGCGGCTTGAATGTTTTGCAGGATGATGGAAGACTGGCCAGAGAATCGGGGATCCGTGACGGCAATTTCAAAATACTTGGACTGTCCGAACTTCAGAGCCACATCGAGCAGCGAAGAGGAAATATCCTCGATGCCGCGAACCGCGCTGCCCTCGCTCAGTTTTTGCTTGGCCACCTCCACTCGCTCTGTATTCTCGCTACGCAGCAGAATCATGGCGGTATCGGCGTGCATGGTTTCTGCAGCAGCAGCGATCACATCCTCGAGCACTTCATCGAGAGTGCGGAGTTCAAGCAGTTTCTGCCCGACCGAGAGAATCTGCTCCGGAGTGAGAAGTCCTTTGTCGTTCACCGAGTCTCTCCCTGCGACACGATGAAGTAGCCTTGTTTGGAGCGAGAAGAATTCCTGAAGCTGTCAAGCACGCTGATCGTCCAGTAATAATGGCCATCGGGAAGCGAGTCCGACACCTCAATGGAAAGCAGTGTAGGACTGAGCAAAGGACCGCTCCATACATCGGCATCGAAGTCATTGACTATGGCCTGATAGACAAAGGGGAAATTGGCAGAAAAGGCCTCCCAGATGAGTAGAGGAAAAGCCGCGACGGTGTCATCTTGCGAAGGAGAAATGACCAAGGGAGTTTCTTCAACGACCCGGAAAAGATAGGCGGGTCCTCCCTCTGTGGTATTACCGCTGTGATCCAACGCGGAAAAGAAGAAGGGTTGACCAATCACCGATCCAAGAGTATAGTCGTTGAAAACTGTGCTGGAAAATCGGCTGGTCCAGGTTCCGTTCCGCTCTTCCATAACCACAGGCGACCCGGTTCGATAGCGCACCCAGGCAGAATCCACAAACGGCGGGCCGATCGCAATCATCTCGGCAATGACAGAGTACGTATCTTGCGTGGGAAAAATCCTTGAAACATGTTCGGAGTGAACGCTCGGAATAAGAATGGGACGAGGAACGGAAGTGTCCTGCTGCGTGGTGAAATGCCAAATATACTCTGTAACGATTGCATTGTCTGCCAGGTCTTTGGCACCGGCAGTAATCGTGGCAGTGTAGAGAGTATTCATGACCAGCTCGCTGTCCGGATTGAAAATCGCTGTCATGCCAGTATAGCTCACCGTGCCGGAAATCGGCGTTTCTTCCTGCTGCAGGACGAAGGTTGCTATGGTGAGCGTCGAGGTATCCATTCCCTCGCTGAAGATCGCGATGATGTTCGTGCCAATTGGCTCGCCCGTAGCTTCATTGACCGGAACCGTGGCTGTTACCACGGGGCGGGTGGTATCCATAGGAGCACGATAGAAATCCGACTTAGGATCCAACGGATTGTCGTGTGGCGCACTGCATCCGGCGAGCATGATCATCAGAAGGCCGATCAGGAAATCGGATGTCAGACGATTGCAATAGTATCTAAGTCTCGGCATGGTATGTGAGACCGAATTGATGTTTTTGCTTGGGTTGTAAGTTTGTCAGAAGCTCGGGATGAGTTCACCTATCAAATCCAGCCGACGGCTCCCATCAGGGTGATGAAAATTCCCATCAGACTCTCTCCGGCGATAATACCGGACGCTGATGCAATAGTATATTGTTCGGCAGTGGCCGGTCTCATCTTCAGATAGATGAGAGCGATTAAGCCACCAACAAACATGGAGAGCGCATTGTAAAACGGCAGCACGAACGCAAGACCGAGTCCCATTGCTGAGGGTATCCACTTCCGCCACTTGGGAAACAGCCGTTCGCACATGGGAATCAAGATTCCCACAATCCCACCCAAAATCAGCGCTGCACGAGCTGTAGGGTGCAACGACTCGAAGCCATTGGACAAGAGTCTTGCCACCGATGCCCAGACTTGCGCGGAGGGAGCCGGGAATTTTGTCGAGCCCAGAATCGACACATCCGGCACAACGAGGAAGAATGCAGGAACGGTAACTGCCGTCCCGATAAAAATTCCCGCGAATTGAGCCAGAAACTGCTTGCGGGCATTGGCGCCGAGTACATAGCCGCTCTTGAGATCCGTGAGCAGATCGGACGCGGAATCGGCCACACCTGCGGTGATACAGGCAGTCATGAGATTCGTGTTCATCTGTTTAGGAGCCAGCGCGCCGAATGTGAGCTGTGTGATCTTGCCCATCGCACCAACGGGTGTAGTGTCGGTTTCGCCGCAGGCCCTGCATGCAACTAAGGAGAGGAAAAAGGAGAGAATAACAGCCAAAATTCCCATCCACCACGCGACATTGAAATAGACGGCCGCAAGAGCTACAATTCCTATGGTGCCGATCACCATGCCACCGGCAAACCAGGTACCGGGGACTTCGATTCGTTCCATCGGATCCTGCTCCGCATGGGGCTTGGCCTGCGCGAAGATGCTTTTCAATCCTGAAAACGCGCGCAATGCGGTACGCCATTCAAAAGCAAAGGCAAGCAAGCCGCTCGTGACCATACACGCCGCTCCGGCCCACAAACTCCATGATACAATATTACGATAGCCGCCGGGAGCTTGAGTATTGCTTGCGCCCGGTTCAAACGCAAGGATTGAACTCGTTGCACGTGCAGTAATGAATAGTGTTTCGCCCGTTGCCAGGCAGACAAAAGCCTCAGCCATGCGATTCGGCTCGCCGTTCTTCATGCGCGGGGCTTTTAGATCCGCAAGCAGAGCCGCCATGCTCGCGTACCGGATAGAATCAGTCCACGTATAATTGTAAAGTTGCGAATTGCGGCCCTCTGACAGAATTGCGGGCAACGTAAAACCGGCAGGAATATTGAGGGGGAACCTCGGCTTCGCGATGAGCTGATTTGCAGTTCCTGTTTCAACGGAAAATACTTGTGCGGCAACTCCTGATGTGGTTACGTTGGCTGCGGTATCCAGCAGCGCCAGAGAAGTCTCCACGTGCGCCGCGCCCTTGAACGCGCTGTCCACTCGCATTTCAAGTCGGTTTTTCAGATACGCATCTTCCGGCTTAGTCGCACGCAGTTTTCCATAAAACGGATTAGGAGCGCCATCGGACATCCTTGGGCTATTCAATGATGTGACCAACTCACTGATGCTTGCATAGGTGACCGGACTGGACCAGATATATTCGAGTTTGCTAGTGTCGGCTCCGTCTTCAATCAAGTAATCCTTGTTTGCTTTTGCAATCTGAAAACGCAATGAGTGGCCGGCAGAAACAGTGAGCGGAAACTTCAGATCTTCGATGGAGCGAACATAAGGCAGGGGATGGCCGATAACTTCCTTGTCCATCATGACCGGCGCCAAAATTCCCCAGTTGAGAATTCCACCGATCAGCAAACTAACGCAGACTTTGAAGCCCATGATCGCACCGGCGGCTACGAGAATCATGCTCGCATCCATCTGAATCGTGTACATGCCAAGTCGCTGGCCAAAAGTATTGTAGAGCGAGGAAATCCAGCCGAACCCGTCACGCACTGCGGCAATCGCAATTCCGATTCCGCCCCATGCGAAGAGAGCTTTCGCGGCTGTGGATTCGCCACCAGCACCGCCCACGCCATGCAGGCTCTTGAGGGTTTCGGCGGCGGCAATGCCCGATGGGAACTTCAGACGCTCTATATTAATCATCTGCCGTTTCATGGGAATAGCCATCGTGACGCCGAGTACGGCAAGGAAAAACACCCATGCCGAAAGCAGACCGTAGCCGATATGCACACCGTTCACGAGCAGATAGGCGCTAATGGCGGAGACAATGGTTCCACCGGTCGAGTATCCTGCAGAAGAAGCCGTAGACTGCATGGCGTTATTCTCAAGAATGGACATATCCGTCTTGAAAATGCGCGGCATCACCTTGCGTAACGCTTTCCAAATAGTGAAGCTGAGGATACACGACGTGATGGCCACACCCAATCCCCAGCCGGTTTTCAAGCCTACATAGAGATTCTGGAGCGAGAGGAAACCGCCGAGAATCGAGCCCATGATAACCGAGCGCCAAGTAAGCTGCGGCATGTCATCACCGCGATAAACATTCTCATACCACTCGCGTTCCAGTTCTTCCGGCGTCATCTTCTTCGGTGTGTCGGCCATGTGTCGGGTTGCTTTCTTGGGAATATCGGTTGTTGGGTTGTGGGCAATCTCTAGCTGTCTAACTTACATGATGCCAAAGGCAATGAGCGCGGCAAGCAACACTCCCATGATGCTTTCGCCTGCAATACAGCCTGAGGCGATGGGAATGGTAAACATGTCGTTAATCTTCACGGCCTTCTTTTCCATGATCCAGACAATGAATGCTCCAAGAAACATGGCGAAGCTCGTATACGCAGGAATAGTCATGGCAATTCCGATCGCGGTTGGAGACGGAGTGTAGGGTTTAACCTTGGGGAAAACTTTGTCCACAACCACAATAACCACACCGAGTACAAACGCAATCGCCATTGCCAGCACTGCACTGGGCGGAAGCGTGCTCAATCCTTGCGAGAGAACTTTGGCAACTCCCATCCAGACGAGCGCAGAGGGCGCAGGGAATTTTTCACCGCCAAGCACGCTGACGTCCGGCACGAGAATGAAATAGGCGGGAACGGCAAGGAAAGCTCCGGCGAGCACACCGAAAAGCTGAGCAATAAACTGCTTGCGCGGATTGGCGCCCACCATGTGACCGACTTTGAGGTTGCCGACGGTGTCACTGCAACTTGCGGCGGCTCCGGCGGTAATTCCCGCAGTCATGAGATTGGCTGTTACGTTTCCCGCTGAGACCACGCCAAAAGTAAGCTGTGTGACTTTACCAAGTGCACCGATTGGATTAATTCCAACCTCCGCTCCGGCTCGTGCGGCAACTGCGGCCAAAATAAAGGTGAGCAGAACGGCAATCACACCCATATACCAATGGACTCCGTAGCTGCCAAACATCATCGTAAGCGTGACGACGCATAGGACTCCAGTAATCACAAATCCCGGCACAAACCACGACATGGGAATCTCGATGTCATCCAGCACACCTTTGGTTCCACCGTTCTTCTTGCTTCCAAAGCTACTGAAGATGCTGCCAAACGTCCTGCCGAGTGTTCGCCATTGGAAAGCAAGGGCCAGCAATCCGCCGACCACAAGAATCGTGGCTCCGGGCCATAGCGACCATGCGCTGATGTTGCGGAATCCACCTACAACCTGCATTCGCTCTTGTCCGGGCTTGAAGCCTAATGCTTCGACGATCTGCGGCGACGTCTGCTCCTTGTCTAAGGCTAATTTTGCTTCCCAGAAGACCGCTTTCGAAGCTTCGAAGAAAAGTACCTTAGCTCCGGCGCCGATGGCTTTGCTGACGGTATCACGGACGCTGATATTGCCATAGAATGGATTTGGTGACCCATCATCAAGGGACTGCGCATTCAGATCCCGTTTGATGTCCTCGTTAGTGAGATAGGTCTTGGGCCTTGTCCAACCGTAACGATAGGGTACTTTGGCGCTTCCGGAAGATATTTCGGGACCAACATTCGCCTCTTCAAGAGTCAAGGAGAAAACCTGCCCGGGCTGCACAGAGAGCGGAGTCTGCATGAGCTTTGCGGCATGAATCTGAGGAGCAGGATGCTTGATGATCTTGGCATTGATCAAATTCGGGGCAAGCACTCCGTAATTCAGCAGCAAGCCGAAGAGCATGCTCAGACCGATCTTGATTCCAAAGAGCGCACCGATTCCGATGAAAATGAGACTCGGTTCGAATGTCAGAGTGAGCTTGCTCATGCCCACGCGAGCGAGCGAGATGGGAAGCGCAAATTGAGCGGGAATCCATTCAAACCCGTCTCGCAGACCTGATATAACAATTCCGAGTCCACCCGCCGTGCCGAGTGCTTTGGCTTTCTTGACCGCCTCTGTGCCCTTGGAATACATTGCGCGAAGAGTTTCGCCAGTGGGGATATTTGCCGGGAAACGCAGATGATCCACTTGAATCATTTGCCGCTTGAGCGGAATGGCCATAAATAGGCCGAGGTAGAGAATGCCGCCGATGAAGATCGTCAACTGCCACCAGACGAATTGATAGCCGGTGAGCATTGAGAGTGCGGGCACAGCGGAAACAAGACCGGCGGACGAGATCCAGCTTGCAGCCACGGCGACAGTCATCATGATGGTGTTCTCCATCATGCCGAATTCACGGCGCGCGAGACCCGCGCTTTTCAGACCTTTGAAGATAGAGAAAATCAGAATCACGGCCACGATGTCTACACCCAAACCCCAGCCGGACTTAAGGCCGACATAGAGATTGGAGAGCGACATCAGCCCTCCGAAGAGCATTCCGGAGATCACTGCTCGCACGGTGAGTTGTGGCACGTCTTTCTGATAGACATTCTCGTACCATTCGCGATCTTGTTCTTCAACCGATTTCTTTGGAGTATCGTCGGACATGTGTTACCTCTGCGATGCAGATATGTTATGGTTGTTTATACATTCCGGCGGGATGCGTACACACCGCTCGGCAAGATTTTCTGCGTACTAACCAAGTGTAAGCTACTTCTTAGCTGACTCGCTGCTTTTTGTGTTGAAGACGACGGCGTTATCAGGTCTAGCGCCCGCACCGAGTAGCCAGTGGCGGAGTTCATTCCAGCCGTCAGCCGGAACGAATCGCTCTGTGAGCTTGATGCTGCGTGTAAAGGTGAAGCGACCGTCTTTCACACCGCTTGTGATGAGAGTTTCGCCCCACGCTTGTTTGCTGGTAATAGCCGGGTGTTGCTTGGTTACTTTCCAGTCATCCGGGAGCTTCGCTTCGATGTGCAATGTGGCCTCACCGGGAATGCGGACTTGATGCGGAAATTCGCGTTTGAGCAGTCCGATGGGAGTGTGGCCAGCGACAGAAGAAACATCCATTACGGAGAGCGGGAGAATTCGATAGTCTCCAGCGGTATCGAGCGCGCTCGTTGCCGAGAAAGCAAAATTCACCTGTACCATGCCAAAGGCGAGTTCTCTTGCGGTTGCTTCGCTGATCTTGATTCCCTTGAGCTTGAGGAGTCCATCAAGAAAGGCGGTCGCTCCTTCGCTACGGACGGCTTCATAGGGGGCCAATTGACCATGTGCTGAGAAAACTCCGGTTCCTTGCAGAGTATCCTTGTCGAGATTCTCGAGGGAAAGGAATAGCTTGATACTATTGGAGGCGGTGCCAAGGCTTGGCATGACTGAGACTTTGCCATCTCCATTGATTGGCATTAGCGTATTGCCAACCAGATCCGCTTGACTGAGTTCGTTACGCGGAAGGATGGGGTCACAAATGAAGTAGTTGTCCGGTGTTCGCACTTCGATTACGGCGCCCGCTATATGCTGAAGATAGGGCACGGCAGCCTCGCCCTCGTAGCGGAGCATGACCGAGGTGGTCAAACCCATTTGATTGCAGAGTTTGGAAACCATCACAGCGAGTTCGAGACTGTTGCCGTATCCACTGTTCAAGACCGCAGATGCGGAGCGTAATGAGATTGGGAAATCCGCATGATGAAACTCACGCTCGTTGAATCGCTCCTTACACCACGACTTCACCGCATCGAGTTTGCCCTCTGGATCATTCTTTGCCGCGAGAGCTTCCGTGAGCGAGGCGGGAATAGCAAGATCTCCCTGACTGACTTTCTGCACACGGTTTTTCAGTTCGAATTGAACCTCAGACCAATCTGAAGCTGTGGTGAATGCGACATGAGGAAGCAACTCGCTATTTCCGCCCAAATCCTCCGTGAGATAGCCGGCACGTTCACCGGAAGTCCATGTATAGACCGTACCGGAGATTTTTGGCTCCGGTGCACCGGCAGCGGACTTATAGTTCAACTTATGACCCGCTGGCAACTCGACGATAAGCTCATGAGCGATGGTCGGAGCAGTCTCACGGAAAGTGACATGACCGGACAACCAGCGATAAAGTGGTTTTTCAGTGGTCAGGCGGTAGTGCAACTCGACAATGCAGCCATTTTCCAGACCGAGCATGGTGATGACCATCTGTCTGAATTTGGTAAGCTGCGGCGCGAACTGGAGTTCTTCGGGAGTGATTGGATTGAAGGAATTTTGTGGAGTGGAGTCCACCTTGCGGCCATCTTTGGTGTAACAGCGGCTGGCGAGAATCTCCAACTTTTGTTCTTCGTCAATATAGGCGACATGAGGATCACCCCACGCGTCACGGGCGGCATCATCGGGAAGATAGCGGAAGGAGTGGGTTTCGTAAACCTGCGTTCCATTTGCCTGAAGTTGGTATTTCTCTTGCATCCAAAGCAGAACAGAAGAGGTTTTGGGATATTTCTGAATGGCAGCAAGGTTTGTTTTCAGTTGATCCGGCAGGCCGGAGAATTCAGCATAAGAAAAGGAAACCAAGAAGAACACGAGAGAGATTGAGAGGAGGAGACGGGTTTTCATTACTTGCCTCCTTTCCGCGACAGCACAACAGTTAGTGCGTCGGCCTTCTTGAGAGCGTCCGTGGTTTTCTTGATCTTGGCATACTCCTTTGCTGGAGTCCAACGATCACGCACTTTCCAAATCTGGGAGAGTACAAGGGAGCCGCCAGCCTTCTTCCAACCACCTTTCAGGAATGCCACCTCATCGCCGATGTCACGTGCTTCAGGTAGTTTTCCAGACTCAAATTCCGGAGGCAATTTGAGAGTCTCTTTCAATGTCACATGGCGCGGATTGTAGGTAAAGACCGGTTGGGTGCGTTTGTCCGATGTGAGATTATTGAGCACATTAAACTGTGCGCCACCGGCCCATAGGACTTTTGCGGAGAACGGAACGTAGTTGATGCGGTCAGGCAATACTTGCGCATACTCCGGAACACGGAACTCGACAGTGAATACAAATGGTTTATAGAAATTCCAGAGATCGCCATAGGTCACCTTCACCAATTGGGCTCCGGGATCGGCTTTGGTTAGCCAGCCGCGACAGATCTCATCCCACTGATCTTGTCCGGCATCGCTGAAGGGCCTGCGGACTCGCGCATCACCATAGGATTTGCCTTCGATTCTCATGGTGCCATTTAGAGTCCCGGCGGCATCGAGAGACGTATTCAGCGTAACCGAGAAATCGTTTTCCTCAGCAGTAAACTTCTGAATCTGCATCAGCTCCTCGCCTTCGGGGCTGCCAATGACAAAATGCTGCTCAGTTTCGGCGCGGCTCCACAGTTCCATATTGAACGGTGACCACGTGGGATCTACCATCAGAAAGGAACCATCCGGCTTCTTTACGGCAACCACGCAGTGATTGAATTGATCCGCGGGAATAGTCTCCACTCGTGAACCGGCCATCGTCATGACTGGATAGGTCGTAAATCCGGCGGCGCGAAGCATCGTGACGCACATACCGGCAATGTCCTTACAGACTCCACAGCGGTCGTTGTAGGACATGATTCCCGGATGAATTGTGAAGCCCTCGCCCTGGCCCATCGAGATGCCACTGTAGCGAATCGCCTGTGCACTCCAGTGGAGAATCTCGTAGATCTTTGACGAGTCCGTCTTGCAGTCCTTTGTGATCTCCTTGACTGCGCGGCGGATGTCGTCATTGGCTCCAAAAATGTCGCGATCCTCGTTGACCTTGAAAAACCATTTGGATTTGTCCTTCCAGCTTTTTACGCTCGTAAATACGACTTTGGGTACGATGTCATGGGAGTCTGGTGCGCGCGGCTCCTCCGAGTAGGATGCTACATTCTCTTTCCAGAAGTTATAGATCAGCTTCCTCTCACTGAAGGTCATGGAAGCCATGACTTCGTCGTTGTACGTGGCATACTGGGCCGGCATGGTGTCGGGCATCGTAATGGTATAGGACTGAAGTTTCTTGGGCGGCGTAGCCTTGCCATAGATGTCGCTGCCGAACATGATGACATCATAATAGGTTCCCCGCATCGGAGGAATGTACTTGTCCATCTCGCCATCGGAGGCCAAATAGGCAATCATGAAGCCCATGCTGATGCTTTCGACTTCAAGGGCATCACCCACTTCCAGCGGTGGAATGGGCAGAATTTTCATGCGCGCACCCCAATAGATCATGTGTTGCGGCTGCGGCAAATCGAGGGCGGAGGAAAGATCGAGATCCTCCACTTTGCCATTCTTGTGATGAATTCTGCCTTTGGTCAATTCGATCTTGTTGGAACTGGGATCGTAGTCAAACCGCACTGCACGGTTCTGAGCAATTCCCGCAGGAGTCAGAACCTTGGTGAGCGTGCGCACGCGCTTATGCGAGAGTCCGCTTTCTTCTACGTCCACCCACGAGGAGTCGAAGACAACGACAACGTCCTGTCCCTCATACTCACTCTTGTCACCGGTCTGCTTGATGAGATCGGCGAAGGGGCTCTGAGTGGAAATCGGTTGTGCGGCAGTAATGCCAACGATTGTAAAAATGGAAAAAAGTGCGATAGTGAATTGCTTCATAAGATGTCCTGTATGTGAATCACTGTACTATTCTGAAGTAAGAATCGAACTCGCTTTTGTCCCAGAGTCTGTTACGGCGCGGGGAAATCGAGACCGTAGATCGGGACGAGTTCTCCGATTTCGGGCGCTGGTTTCGACAACCACAGTTCTTTGGCAAGCTGAGCGAGTTTCCACGCATGTGCGCGATGAGCCTGTGCATCTTTCGGAATTCGCGCATGAAGTTTGGCAGTCAGCGCCTCATGCAGTTTGAATATCCCCGGCCCAATCAACACGGCTTCACTTGGGAGCCTTTCCGACAAATTATCATAACCAACCACATGTGATTCTTCAAGCGGTTCAAGGGATTTGGGATCAAACAGGCCGCAATGCGCCTCACCTTTTCGGGCTGGCGAGATGACTGCAACGGGCTGGTCTGAGCCACGTAGATTCGCCGCGAATACTTTGAGCGACGGCACAGGCCAGATGGGGATATTCAGTCCGCGCGCCATGCCTTTGGCGAAGGCCAATCCAACCCGAAGTCCGGTGAATGATCCGGGGCCGATGCCGATGGCAATTGCGCTGAGATCGGAAGGCACGCTGAGAATCTTGACCAACATTTCCTCGACCGCTTCTGCAAGATAGTCGCGAGTTGCGAGTGTTTCTTCGGCCAATACGGCATCGTCATTGACCAATCCAACGATTCCCGAATCCGCCGAGGTCTCAATGCACAGAAGCAGGCTCATGGCGCCCCTCGTGTAACCCGAATTTGTCTTTCCGATTCCTGCTCGCTTGCGGACAACTCAATCCAGATGGTGTTCGCGGGAAGCAGATCTCGCACTCGTTCAGCCCACTCGATGATGAACACGCCGTCGCGATCGAAGTATTCATCAAGCCCCATTGCGCGAAACGTGTTTGCGTCCTCGATTCGGTACAGATCGGCATGGAACATGGGGACGCGACCTTGATACTCCAGTACATAATTGAATGTCGGACTGATGATATCTTCCTTTACACCAAGACCGCGACCGAATCCCTTGGCGATCACCGTCTTCCCTGCTCCCAGATCGCCGATTAGCGCGATTGTGGCCGGACTCGCAAGGGAGCGAGCAAAGTCCTCCGCCCATGCAGTTGTCTCCAAGGATGAGTGAGTTGTAAAAATTTGTGTGTCGTTTGAACTTGTCACTATCCGCTTTGATAATCCTATGCCTGAAGCAATTCGTAGCTGTAGAGCATGATCGGCTCAATGCCGCATAGGCGCAAATAAACGGTAAGTTGTCCGCGGTGATGCCAGTGTTCATCATAGGCTGCGCCCAGCAATTGCCAGCCGGGAAACTCTTCACCCCAGGCGCTGATCTTGGCGGCAATCTGATTGTCAGTAAGCGTGGCAAATGTGGCATAGAACTTAGCTATCTGTTCGTCCATCCACTTGAGCATCTCGGCCTTTTTTACGAACTTGGGCGGAGGATTATCACTCATCTTGCCCGATGCCACGGCGGTTGCTACTTCAACCATAAACTGGTAATTATGACCGACAATTTCGGACACACTGCGCACTTCGGGCACGGGACGGAAATCCAGTTTATCCTCGGGGAATTGCTCCACAAGTTTGCGTGTCATGCCCAGCACCATGCGGAAATAACCAAATTGTCCTTCGAGTGTGGCTTTGTTCATGTCTTTCAGACCCTTATTCTTATCAATTTATATGACTTTGGGATTGCTTATTTCGGTGGAAACCAAGCGCGGAGTGTATTAATAAGTTTAGCGAAGCTTCGATCTGCGAGCCAACCCAACAAGTCAACAGATTTAATAAAGATAGGTAGGCTTCTCGGGGGTAAGCCTTGCTGTTCTCGCTTGCGTTGGATAAATCTAAATTGCTGCCCAAGATCCTCAGGGTTGTCCTGCTCCGCAAGTGCCTTGAGGCATAACATGGTCTGAGTATCCGTCCCAAGACACTGAGCAAGTCTGCTAAGATCACAAAAGACCAACTGTTCGATTTCTGGTTCTACACAAATACATGCGACATTGTCACCAAACGTAACCTTTCGGAGGTTTGTTTCCACGCTATCCTCGCAAAGTTCAGGTAAGTCGTTACAACCTGAGCCATGGTGATCGAAGAGTGCTATCGCAAACTGTTCTTGCTCAGATCCGCGATATCTATTAAGACGGGCAAACTCATGAGCAGATTTTCGAACGCCGGCATCTTTTCGCGAATCAACATGAACCGAATACGTGTATGGCCCAATCATGAGTGAAGCAGCTTGCTCATGTACGGCCTGGACCAATGCCCGATATGGCTGATCGGGAACCACAAATATTACATCTGGCATTAGAAGATACCTGACGCCAGCAAACTCGATGTATCCAAGTCACCTACCCAATCCTCTAATACAGGGTGATCTTTCCCTCGCACAAGTTCTGTTCCAAATTCTGTCTTGCGGAAAACAAGCACGTCCTTCAGTTTGAAATTAGCGAGAACGATGGGCGAGTGTGAGGCAAATATCACTTGTTGGTCGGGATCAGCGGTCTTGAGCGGATCAATGACACCTTCAATCGCACTTGGATGGAGACCATTCTCCGGCTCTTCAATCAACATTATCCTGGGGGCTGTCGGTTGGAACGCAAGCAGTGTCAACACCATGAAGCGCAACGTACCATCTGAAAGCAGATACTGGGGAATCCGCGCTCCGTCTCCTGTGATAATTCGCACAAGTCTCCTCTGATTTTCAGGCTTAATCAGAGTCTCGACGCCAGAGAATTCTGGCAGGAACTCATGTATGTGTTCGACCCATTGTCCAAATCCGTCGGGATTGTTCCTTTGGAACTGGAGCGCCACATTTGCAAAGTTATCTCCACTCTCAGATAGAAGCTCGCTTGATTTCTCTGGCGATCCAGAAGTTTTTACCGATTCTATGTCGAGTTGGATTCGCAGTGGTGCGTTGAGAAGATATTCCTTGATCCAGTTAGAGTATTCGTACCCCTTTTCGTCGGGCACGAACTTCAACGATAGTTG
>JAGVEU010000127.1 GCA_020057985.1 Calditrichota bacterium
ACTTGCTTCTGATGACGCGGGGCAAGACTTGACCAATTCAAAACGAACTTGTCTATCCCCTCAAGAGCAGGCATGGTCTTCTCTGAGAACCCCGCATAATCGGCAGCACGATGTACATTCTGTCGCATCCGTTTTCCTTCAAGGGATTTGGCCAGACCGTTGTGTGCTCGCCCGTATTCGGGAACTAATTCAAGCGCCCGACGAAAGTGCTTGATCGCCGCATCGAAAGCCTCTTCGTTCCATGATATTGAACCCAGCAGAACTTCCGGCTCTGCCCATGCGGGATGCGCTTGCACAATCGCATTCAGAGTCTGTGCAGCGCTATCTGACTTTCCAGATGAAAGCAGTTCGCGGGCCTTGTCCATCGTACTCCGGCTGAGCGAATCGGGAAAGGCTTGCGGATAAGTTTCACGAAGCTGTGTGTAGTTTTTGCGGGCATAGCCGTTGCCGAGAAAGTAATGCGACATTTCGCTCCACGTGTTCCAGCGAATCCCCTCTTCAAACATGTCCATGGCATCGCTGACCCGGCTAAGATTGATGAGCGCCAGCCCCATGTTGAAGATGATTTCCTCGTTCAACGTCGCGGGTTCGATCAGAGTGGCAAGACTATCAAAGGCTCGTTGGTAGAGCTTCTGCTTGTAGTAGTTCTTTGCCAGACCGAGAATGGCTTGCGCTCGATCAGTGGGCGCTTTTGCAAGCGATAACGCTCGCTCGAAGACTGCAATAGACTCTTCGTAGCGAAGCAGCTTATAAAGAAACTCACCGCGGGCGAGGAGATGCACGAGCGCGCTGTCACGTTTGAGTGCCGCATTGGTCAAGGAATCTACAGCCTGAAGATCCTCGGAGAGGAATAGCCATCGGTAACGGAGACGGACGGACTCCTCATTGAAGGGATATTTCAATAGCGAATCGAGCGCTGTCCGGGCTTCAGTGAATCGGGAAGTCTTGAGAGTGTACTCAAACTCCAATGCACACCCCCCCCGAGGATCGAGGAATTTTATTAGTGGTAGCAAAGAGTCTGCCGCCGAGAAATCCCCGATGCGCAATACGAGTTGAATCCGCTCGGCGAGTTGTGTTGTCGGTTTCAGTCGCTTCGCTTCGAGTTGAGAGTAAATACTCTTCACTTGAGAGAGCAAAGTAGGTTTGTCATCTGCTTTTGCATTTGAGCCGAACAAAATTAGCAGACCAGCGATGAGAATTACGTTGACTGTCCTTTTCATATTTTTATTTCTTCTTTTTGCAGCACGGAGCAGCACCGAGGACGGTACTGCCTAGTATTTGCCTATTGCACTGCTGTTGGGCCGCCGATGATCTGAGCGATGTTGCGAGCGCGATTGCTCACATAGTTGCCAGTTACTTTGTAACGCAGGGGTGACGGAATAATCGCAGCGAGTCGGCAGGATTGATCGAGGGTAAGTTGTCGAGCGGAGCTATGGAAATGATAGCGTGCGGCTTCCTCGACACCAAACACACCCGGGCCGAATTCGATGGAGTTGAGATAGAGTTCGAGAATGCGATCCTTGGCAAGTATCCACTCCAGAACCACAGTATAACAGGCTTCGCGGAATTTGCGCCAGTAGCTGCGGTGAGGTGAGAGGTACAGGTTCTTCGCAAGCTGCTGAGTGATGGTACTGCCGCCACGCTTGACTTTTCCAATCTCTTCATTGCGCTCAAGAGCTTTCTGTATTGCATCCCAATCGAAGCCATGATGCTGATAGAATCTATCGTCCTCCGCAGCAATGACCGCCCGTTGCATGGTCTTGGGAATCACCGGCAATGAGAGCCATGTGTGATGAATCTCTAAAGATTTGTTCTGCGCGAGGGCTTGCCGCTGTCTCAAACGCATCCATGCAGTAACCTGCGGATCATGCAAACGAAGCATCATGACCTGCACGAGGGTGATCTCTGCTGCGGCTAATAGGAAGAATAGGGCTAGTATCAAGAAACGTTTGAACACAGAGTCGGGGTGACATAGGGAGTAGAGCAATGCCTATAAAATAACAATCTTTAGGGGAAAAGCAAGAGGGCATTTGATTGGCAACGGCGAGCAGCCTCTTGGTAGGGCGGGTCTGCGACCCGCAGAAAAGGCCGGTCACAGACCGGCCCTACAACCCCACATTCGTAATTTATTATTCATAATTATTTCAGGAGCATTATCTTCTGAGTCACAGAGAACGGTTCGGATTCCAAGCGCACAAAATACAATCCTGACGAGAGACCATTTGCATCAAACCGCACGTTGTGCGAACCTGCATGTAGCATTCCATTCATCAAGGTCGCAACATTCCGGCCAAGCACATCATAGACCACGAGTCGCCCGCGAGCTTCTCTCGGCAAATCCAGTCGCAGCATCGTGGAGGAATTGAATGGATTGGGGAAGGAAGAAAGGCTGAAGGAGGAGGGATGAGGGATGAAATGATCAGATGCCGCCGTTGCTGCTGAGCAGTCATAGATGCCCAAATAGTTGAAATGCCCTACATAGGCTAAGTTGCCGGAAACGGCCACACAATTAGCCCAGCCCGGCGCATCATAAAACCCAACCTCCGTGGGCTCGGCCGGATTGCTGATGTTGATCATCCGCAGACCGCCATTGAAGTCCGCTACATAGGCATAGTTGCCGGAAACGGCCACTCCATAGGCATAACTCGGCGTGTCACAAAACCCGACTTCCGTGGGCGCGGCCGAATTGGTGATGTTGATGATCCGCAGGCCACTATCCTCATCCACCAAGTACGCATAGGTGCCGGAAACGGCCACGCAATAAGCCCGGCCCGGCGTTTCATAATATCCGACTTCCTCGGGAGCAGCCGGATTCGTGATGTTGATCACCCGCAGGCCATGATTCAAATCCGCCACATAGGCATAATCACCTAAAACCGCCACACCACTGGCCTGGTCCGGCGTGTCACAAAATCCGACTTCCGTAGGCGCGGCCGGATTGGCGATGTTGATCACCCGCAGATCTCCCCCGTCCGCCACATAGGCAAAGCTGCCGGAAACGACCACCTGCCAGGCATCACCCAGCGTGTCATAAAACCCGGCTTCCGTGGGCTCAGGCGGATTCATGATGTTGATCACCCGTAGACCATAGATCCCATCCGCCACATAGGCATAGTTTCCGGCTACAGCCACACTCCAAGCAAGGCCCGGCGTGTCATAAACCCCCGCTTCAGTGGGAGTGGCTGGATTCGTGATGTTGATGATCTTCAGACCGTAGTAATAAACCGCCACATAGGCGTAATTGCCCTGTACGGCAACGCCTAAAGCAGACTGTCCCACATACAGTTGCCCCACCCGCCGCACATTCAGGCTGTCTTGTGCGAAGGACTGAATGACTGCCCAGCTCAGGGCGAAAACAATGACCAGAACCGATCTCATAATAGACCTCCTTGTCACCATTTCAACGATTCGTCTTGATCCTAATATACAAACCGTTTGGCACAGAATCAAGCGGCAAACCAAAACGCTGAAATGCTGAAACGCTGAAATGCTGAAACGCTGAAATCGGGATCACCGTAAGAAAATGACGGCCTCGAAATGAATTACACGGGCGGGCTGTGGAAGACCTTAGGCCGCCCCTTGTATCTTGAAAAGTTGTTATATTCATGGAGTTTAGTTCCCCCTTTCCGCCCCTCGGCTTGGCAAACACCGCCTCGTAGCGTGATCGTCATGTCTCGGTCCCTAAAAGATCCCCAACAGTTGCCCGAAGCCCACGTGTGGAGCTCGTATCTTACAAGGTCGGTGAGAAGTGGACCAGCGCAGACCCTCAGCAGCAAACCCAAGAACCAACGGAAACAAACCCCATGAAAAAGCGTCCCCCCATGTATGTCGGCATTGACGTCTCCAAAGCCCGCCTCGATGTCGCGTTGCAACCGACCAAAGTCACTTGGTCCGTCCCCAATGACAGCGCCGGAATTGACCAACTGGTGGAAAAATTCCTGACCCTCCGACCCGAGCTGATTGTCATGGAAGCCACCGGCGGACTGGAACGGCCCCTCTGCATCACCCTGAACACCACACCCCTGAAAGTCCACGTGGCTAACCCCAAGCACGTGCGCGACTTCGCCAAGGGGGAATGGGGAGATTGGCCAAAACGGATCGCCTCGACGCCCTGACGCTGGCCACGTTTGCCGAACGAATCAAGCCCGAACCCCGGCCCCTCCCCGAACCGTGTATCCTGGAACTGGCGGCCCTGGCCACCCATCGCCGGCGCCTGATCCGGATGATCACCGCCGAACTAAACGGCCGTCGAACCGCCACGCCACCGTTCAAAAAGCAAATCAATATGCACGTCGCCCTTATGCGGGAACAGGTCAAGCAGATCGACCAACAAATGAAGCGACTGATTGACGCACGCCAACCGCTCCGCGAACTCAGCACCCTCCTACGTAGTGTTCCCGGGATCGGA
>JAGVEU010000326.1 GCA_020057985.1 Calditrichota bacterium
CAGCAGCTCTGGGACCCGATGTTCGAGATTGGTTTCATTCATTTTTACACCAGTTATATTTATTCACTATTTGGTGAATTATGCACTAATAGTAATATACCCGTCCGGCTTACCTTCTGTCAAGTCCCGACGGGAAGCGTAGGTAATCTTTTCGCCGAAAAGCGCCTCCGGCAGCTGGCGCGGCAGCACCGATCTGAGGCGGCAATCCTGAATGAGATTGAGCAGATCATCTAGGTCCGCGCCTGATCGGAAGTCCCTCGTCAAAAAACGATTGACATTCTACAGTGGCACTGTAATATATTCCCAATATGGGAACATTAATGTATACTATATGTGCTGCGTGAGCCCGTATGGACGTTCATGGGCTCGTGCACCTCGATGATCTGGTGCGGCGCTACAAGGACTCCAGCCGCCAAGCTGAATCCTGGTTGGCCATCGTCCGAGAAGCGGAATGGAAAACCCCACATGACGTTCGAAGGCAGTTCCCCAAGGTCAGTATTCTTGGAGACAAGACATATGTTTTCAACATTTGCGGCACGAAGTATCGGCTTGCTGTCAAGGTCGCTTTCAACAGCCGCACCGTGCTAATCGTCAGAGCCGGTACTCATAGAGAATACGACAGCTGGAATCTGTAGTCCAGGTGACAAGATGAATCGCATAATCAAAACAGAAGAAGATTACCGAAAAGCCCTAGCAGAGCTTGAAGGTCTGATCGATCAAGACCCAGCTCCGGACAGCGCTGCTGGGGAACAGCTGCAGTTTCTCAAACTACTCATTCGGGACTATGAAACAAAACAATTTCCTGAGCAGCTCCCCGATCCGATCGAGACAATCAAGTTCTATATGGAGCAGCGGGAGCTAACTCCTCGTGATCTTATTCCCTTTATCGGCAGCCGCAGTAAGGTATCAGAAGTGCTCTCTCGAAAAAGGCCGCTGACGCTGCCAATGATTCGAGCTCTTCAGGAAGGTCTGGGGTTACCTGCAAAGGTTTTGATCCAGGAAAGCGCCCCATCGGGCGATCTTGATTGGGAAGTGTTCCCAATTCGAGAAATGATCGCTCGTGGATGGCTGAAAGGAGACAAAAAGGAGAGCATCAGGCAGCCGAAGAAACTCCTTGCTGACTTTTTTGCCCCCTTTGGCTCTATGGATGCTCTCGCACTTCTCCCAAGAGCCAGTCATCACTTACGGTCTGGGAAGGAAATGAATCGACATGCGCTGCTCGCGTGGGCGTGTCGCGTTTATAGGCTAGCGTCAGTTAATTCGCCGTCAACCCGCTACAAAACAGGCACCGTAACTTCTGATTTTATTCGCACTATTGGAAAATTAAGCGCGGCCGCGGATGGGCCCTTACAGGCTCGAAAGCATCTGAGACAGGCCGGAATATCTTTGATCGTAGAATCTCATCTGTCGGAAACCTACCTTGATGCTGCCGCTTTGATTCTCGGTAACAAAAATCCTGTAATTGGGTTAACCCTTAGACATGACCGACTGGATAATTTCTGGTTTAGCCTAGCTCATGAGTTGGCCCATCTCGCGCTGCATCTTAAGGGGGAACTGAAAGCCACTTTTGACGATCTCGATGTCGTTAGCCAGGCAGACCCGCGTGAGATTGAGGCGGATGAGATGGCAGGAGAGGCGCTTATTCCAAAGGATCTTTGGCTGCAGAGTCCTGCACATCTGATCCCTTCTCCCGAAGCGGCTTTCGATCTTGCAGAACAACTGACGATTCATCCCGCGATTGTAGCTGGCCGGATTCGACACGAGAGAAGGTCTTTTCGACTATTGGGACAAATGACCGGTTATGGCGAAGTTCGCAAGCTCTTTGAAGCAAGTCCCAAGGATTGAGAAAAATGCTTCCTATTGGACCTTACGTACCAATACTTCGCTGGAAGGAGGCTGAACGGCAGGCTCTCAAGAAACTTTTTGATACGGATCGAGACCATATCAGTCCACTGATAGAACCAATTACGCCACAACCCAATTCAAAAGGCCAACTCAAGACGGTCCCACAATTGGCCGCAGAGATTCCCACCGCCATTGCAGAATGCTGGGGCCAAAGACCTATCTTTTTTGACGCCCATCTGCCCCGACATGATCCACATGTCGAACAAGAGGATACGCTACTTCGAGATGTGATCCGCCATGGAAAACAGCAGAATCTAACGATTGTTTCGGTGACAGGTCTTTCTCGCGTTCCCGCCTATCAGTCTGCGGTGGTGTCGGCTGTTGCGTCGATGGGGCTTGGCGTCTGCATCCGACTTACCCCTGCAGACATTCTTGATGCGGCACTACCAGCAAACTTGCAGCGTCTTGTAGATTCTCTTAAACAGAAAAGAGCAATGGTCGATTTACTGATAGATTTTCGTACCATTTATGGTGTGCAAGCACCGAATTGGTCCGATGCTCTTTCTCGCATACCCGAGCTCAAAAGCTGGAGGAATCTCATCGCTGCCAGCGGCGCCTTCCCCCAGGATTTGACACGAACTAATGACGGAGAGCCCATGCGGCCAGGTGATCACCCATTTCCTAGAACCGATTGGACAAACTGGGCGAGTCAGATGCAGCACTGGTCCCTCCCCCGACGTCCTTTCTTTTCTGATTATACGATCCAGTGGGCGCTGCAGCAGAAACCAATCCAGGTTCCTAATGTGAGCGCCAGCATCAGATACACCTGCGAAGACCATTGGCTGGTGATGCGTGGTCAGGGGATGCTTACAGAAGGGAGCGCGGGAGCAAAGCAGTACCCAGCTCATGCCAAACGACTTGTTCGTAAGAAAGAGTTTTGCGGAGGCGCTCACAGCGCTGGAGATGCTTATATCGAGGAGAAGAGCCGGGAGAATTTACAAGCGATTAAGAAGACTGGCAACGCAAGAACATGGATTGAAGCTGGTATCAACCATCATCTGACATTTGTAGCGCGTCAGGTCGCCAGTCGGTTCTCAGAGAGAGCCCCAACCTAACCCTCGACCGGAGTGTTTCGTCATCAAGTAATTCGGTAAGCCGCGTATATATTTCAGTCCTGCCCTTGGAGCGAAATCCTTCCGCTGCCCCAAGCTCTTCCAGAATTCCCAAAGCTTCGGTCCGCCATAATAATCTAGCTACTGCAAGTTTCTCAACGACCGGATTTATCTTCGGACTCCTAATCTCCCTAAACGAAACGGCCCCATCAAGGTCAAGTCCTGCGATAATAATTCCCCACCACTCAGAGATCTGCTCGACAGCCGCACTCAGATGTCTTTCCGTGACAATCAGTGTGATTCTATCAAGCACTGAGTTGTAAACCATAGCCTGCTCCGGAAGTCTCTGCAAGCTATCTAGATCACTTTTTAGCTCGAAACCAATAAGCTCGCCATTAACGATGGCGAGATCAATGCGAGCTCTGCCGTGGCGTAGACCAAGTTCCTCTAAAACAAATGACCCTTGGTCGTGTAGATAGCCTGGAAGGAGAGAAGACTTGAAGGCAGTTCGAATCTCTACATCACTGAGGCGCCGTTCCATCAAGTTGAATTATACCTGACATTCGTCTGGTCACAAGCGGCAATCGATACCTGAGGAGACATTCCCATGAGGCAAACAGGATCAGACATGCCTATGGCTCAACTGTTGGATCCAGCTCAAATCCAACCCTGTTAAGCGCTGCAAGGATTTTCTGGCGTCCATCGGCTTCTATCTTTTCAAGCTCAGTGCGGAGCCGACGTAACGTTTCTTCGTCATGAGTGGCCCACCTCAACCTGACATGAGAGAGACACCGTTTACAGACTCTTCCGGGAGGATTGCCTTTATCATCGTATTGAAGGATAGACGTAAGCGATAGCGTCTCTCGAGAATGGCACTTGGGGCATTCCAGCAGCCAGCCAACTTGAAACAGGAGACTCATGATTTACTCGCCTATAATGGGCGGTCGAGACTCGCCCCGTTCTGAATCAGATACGTCAGGAAGGATCTGCCTCTGACGCTTAGCTCCAATCGGCCATCAGGGTGATCGAGAATGAAACCTTGTGTTCGCAGGAACGAAAGCCAGGCGTTGAAATCAAATCGCCGGTAGGCTTCCTGGTTCTGCAAGGCCACTTCGGTATGAAAGAACTCGATCGTCGTTCTATCGTTAGGTCCAGGGTGTGTATTGAGGTGCTGGAGGGCGCGTAGCTGGCTACCTGTAATTACCCAGTAGGTGTTGTTGAACTGTAGATTGATCTGTTGCCTGGCTATGAGACGAATGAGCGCTGGTACTGCTTCTACACCCAAGAGGTTCCGCCTACGTAGCTCCTCTCTTAGTGCATTCTCTGTATCAACCAGCACCGGGTCATCAAGCAGCCGCATGACAGCCTCAGCCTCCGCGTGTGGATCTGGAGGTGGCGTGGCGTGTTGCTGGGGATCAATTGCAACGCCTGATGCACCAATCGATTTGATTCGGTCGATAAGGCCAGCGATGTTTCTTCGGAACATGAAGATCGCTGATAGACCCAAAACAAGGACGATCGCAAGTAGAGTCCAGTTCATGGATTATTGCCCGATTGCGCTCGGCTCAAGTTTTTCTTTTTCGGTAGGGATCAACTCGCCGCGGAAGGCCTTGGTGAGAATGGATTGTGTCAGGTTATCCGCGTGCATTTTGGCCCGAGCGCAGCGGGCTTCGATCTGGTCGACCAGCGCGAACAACGCTTTCACTTGGTGGAGTATTGCTTGTTGTTCAGCGAGTGGACAGAAAGGCACCTCGAACGTTCCGAGCTTCCTGGCGTTGATGTTTGACTGGCTGACACCGTCAGTCTTCATGCGTGAGCAAAACTTCTTTGCGTCATTTGTGTTGAGGCAGATGCTCAAATACTCCGGGTCCAGTTCCGGGAGTTGGTTAATCCTGATGAGGTAGCCCGCGAAGATCGCATGGCGTTCACCACGGTAGATGGCAGTCTTACCAACAAGCTCTGGGCTGTTGGTTCGATTGAACAGTACTGTGTTTGGCCGCAACGAGTAGCTTTGAATCTCATCGGCATCTGACGTGTAAACCAAATCCGCCCAGTCGATCCTCCCATCCTGAATATTTCCCATACGCAGCACGGGCACCTTTCCTGATGGCTGCGATTTGGCTGATGTTCCGTAATCGAATGAAGTGCAGAGTTTGTTCAGGGCAACGAATC
>JAGVEU010000067.1 GCA_020057985.1 Calditrichota bacterium
AGCGCGGAGCGTTCCTCGTCACTTAATAGAATTTCGGGGGCATGTTTACTCATAACCCCAAGATAATTATTTATTATATCTTTTGCAAGTAGGTACTAGCTCGAGTAACCCGTCCGCGTCTACGTCTTCAATGTAGACATACGTACAGTCTATAGTCATGCCAGGATCGTTTCGCTCAAACAACACCTGACCGGTAGTGATATCAAATATTTTAAGACCGATCTGGCCATTGCCACCATACATTAACATCACCTCAAACGTACCGTTGTTGTTCAGGTCGTGAAATGTGCTCGAAAGGCTTCTAAACCATCCAGCCCGCTCGTTGGCTGTAAATGTATAGGTATACTCGACCGTCAGCGCGCACAAGTCAGACATCACCATGATGCCTGCCGTATCCTGAACAACATTTCTCGCAGGCTGATTCCAACTCAGCCATAAAAGGTCACTGCCTCCCGCAGTACTCCACGGGCTCGTGCACTGAAGAGTGAATTGCGCGTTGGCGGTAGCAACGAATCCGAACGCCAGCGATATGACAAGACCAAGAAAAAGAGCCAATGAACGAAACATAATTCGATTCTCCGTTATCGTGATTTATTTGATTTGCGGCGGCAAGTACCTTCATATGCCCCGAGTTCTTATGTGCTTCTCCCTCCTCATGGGAAGTCAGAAGAGGGATAGAATTTACCCAAAAAAAATCTCCGCAATCTCGTAAATTTCTGAGTCCGCCATTTTGGTCTTGCCGATGCCGTCAGCGATGGGAATCGGAATCAGTTGCTCTCCGCGCAGAGCGATGAAGTGATCGAATTGCCCCGCCGCCACAGCATCCACTGCCGCAACTCCAAAGCGCGTGGCCAGAATGCGATCGAAAGCTACGGGAGTGCCGCCGCGCTGTGTGTGTCCGAGCACGGTGACGCGGGTTTCAATTCCGGTGCGTTTTTCGATTTCGTCACTGAGCAGATAGCCGATTCCGCCGAAGCGCGGTCTGCCGAAGCTGTCTAATTTGCCGAGCGTAACAGTATCTCCATCATCGGGTTTAGCGCCTTCGGCAACCACGACAATCGAGAAGTTTTTGGTCTTGTGGCGTTTTTTGAGAGCGTCGCAGAGCTTGTCGTAGTTGAAGGGTTTTTCGGGAATGAGAATCATGTCTGCGCCGCCTGCCAATCCCGCCATTAAGGCAATCCAACCGGTGTCACGTCCCATGACTTCCACGAGCATAATGCGGTGATGAGATTCCGCTGTGGTATGTAGCCGATCAAGAGCATCGGTCACAACTTGCACGGCGGTATAAAAACCGAAAGTGACATCCGTCGAGGCAATGTCATTATCAATCGTCTTGGGTACGCCGACAATATGGATTCCCTTGAGCGCCATTTCATGGCTGGCGCGAAGCGTTCCGTCACCGCCGACGCAAATCACCGCACCGATCGCGTGCAAATTGATGTGCTCAAGAATATGCGCAGTGGTTTCGTTGTTTTCACAGGGATTAAACCGTGAGGTGCCGAGAATTGTCCCGCCGCGATACAAGATTCCCGATACAGAGGATAGAGGCAAAGGGATGACGTCACCTGTGGCCAGTCCACGCCAGCCATTGCGGGAGCCGACACATTCATAACCGTATTTATTAATGGCGGTACGCACGACGGCGCGGATAACTGCATTGAGGCCGGGGCAATCGCCGCCGCTGGTTAATATGGCAAGTCGCATGGATTTTGTGGTATGAGAATTTATGAACAAGAAATCTACTATTTCTGACGGGCAAAGTCAAGCGGGTTAGTGCAAGTTTCAGGCCGAGGACGATTTAATCACAGAGCACAAACAGCCAACACGTTGTAGTATGCTTTGTTTTACGGAATATTGGGAGAACATCATCGAGTTCGGGAAAATAAATAAGCGCGATCCCTCGCGCCCTTTCCAATACGTCCCGAAACCGTATTGTCATCCCGACTATTCGCCGTCTTGTCATCCTGAAGGTCCTCCCTCACCTTGTCATCCTGAGTTCACGTCTTTGCAATCTCGTGAACTCAGGATCTCTGTTTCTTTTTTCAGGTTTCAAGTTTTCTTCATTTACTTCACCAGCATCACTTTCTGAGTCATAGAAGAGTGTGCTGATTTCAATCGCACAAAATACAACCCCGATGAAAGCTCGTTTGCATCAAACCGCACGTCATGCGAACCAGCAGTCAGTATTCCATTCATCAGCGTCGCCACATTCCGCCCCAGAACATCAAACACCCGCAACTCCACCTGCGCTTGCACCGGCACATCATACCGAATCGTCGTCATCGCATTGAACGGATTGGGGAAAGCGGAAAGGCTGAACGAGGAAGGATGAGGGATGAAGTGATCGGAAGCCGTCATTGCCTGCGAGCAATCGTAGACGCCGAAATAGTAGCCATCCGCTACATAGGCATAATTGCCGGAAATGGCCACACCAAAGCCAGACCCTGGCGTATTATAAAATCCGGCTTCGATGGGAGCGGCCGGATTGCTGATGTTGATCACCCGCAGCCCGTTTACGCCATCCGCTACATAGGCATAGTTGCTGGAAACAGCCACACCGTAAGCCCAACCCGGCGTCTCACAAAACCCGGCTTCCGTGGGGGCGGCTGGATTTGCGATGTTGATCACCCGAAGACCTGCATTCCCATCCGCAACATACGCATAGTTCCCGGACACGGCTACACCACTGGTCCCGCCCGTTGTTTCATAAAACCCGACTTCCGTGGGATTGGCCGGATTGCTGATGTTGATCACCCGCAGCCTGCTTTCCAAATCCACCACATAGGCATAGTTGCCGGAAACCGCCACACCA
>JAGVEU010000025.1 GCA_020057985.1 Calditrichota bacterium
CTGCAGTGTTGGTATCATCAACGGAGACCGGAACGGCAACCGTAGAGGCAAGTTATGGCAGTGTTCTTATCAGCACAGTTGATGTAACATTCGCTCAATCCACTCCAACGACTCTGTCACTTACTGCATCACCCACGATCCTCACTGCCGATAATGTGTCAACTGCGAGTCTGACGGCTGTGGTTACAGATCAGAATGGCAATCCGGTTCCGAACGGAACTCAGATCCGCTTTTCCTTGCCCCCGCAAGGAGGATCACTGGAGAATCTCAGAACAACGCAGGCGGGAGTTGCGTACAACACTCTGACATCGAGTTCCACGCCGGACACAGTGATAATCACGGCGTGGGCGGAATCAAATCCAACGGCGCGTGATAGCGTGCAGATTATCTACCGGGTGGGTGCTCCATCCGTGGTCTCAGTCTCGGCGCAACTCGACACACTGCGAGCCGACGGAATACAAGTGGATACAATTACGGCGCATGTAACAGACATCGTCGGACACTCCTTGTCAAATGTCGAGGTACAATTCTTTACGACAATCGGCAATATAACATCCAGTCGCGTGACCGATGCAAATGGTAACGCGCAAGTGGCTTTCTCCTCGCCGCAAACCGGCACGGCTCTGATTACGGCGAATGCTTCCGGAGCAATCGGAGGTTACACAGTGTACCTGATTCCGGGAAACCCAAATAGCATTCAAATGGAGTATTACCCGTCGTCAGTGGGAGTTCGTGGCAGCGGACGCAACGAGACATTGCTTATTACAGCAACGGTTCGCGATGCGAACAACAATCATGTCCTGGATGGCACTAATGTATTTTTCAATATCAATAATTCCCCGGGCGGCGGTGATTTTCTTTCTTCAGTTGGAGCTATTCCCACAATCAACGGCTCTGCATCCGTCTCCTACAACAGCGGAACCATCTCAGGCAGCGTGCGAATCCGGGCCGTGTGCGAAGGCATCTCCGCGGTTTCTACTGAGATTCTGATTTACGCCGGTCCGCCTTACATCGAAGATATTGCCGATGGTTGTCTGGGCAGTCACATGTCCCTCGGCGCCTCTCCCTGCAATATGTTCGGTATGGACGTGGTCGGTGATACTGTAAACGTGGTGGCGTTGGTTGGTGATCGTTATAACAATCCTGTAACACCCGGAACGGCTGTTTACTTCACGACTTCGGGAGGAGTCATCACGACAGCTACAGGATACACAGACTCGCTGGGATTCGCTCGGGTGAAGTTGTTCGGTGGCAACCCACTGCCGACTATTCCACGATGGCTGAACACGCTCTCTGATCCCAATCTTGGGAGTCAAATTCTCTGCCGCGAGACACCGACACAAGCAGGTGTGGCAAAACTGCTGGCGACCTCAGCCGGCGTGGACGTCAATGGTGACAGCGTAATCGTCTGGGCAACAACGGACGTCATATTTGATTATAGTCAGTCACATCTCTTTATCAGAGAAGCGTCTATCAACGGCGATCCGGACGCCTCCACGTTGTATATTGGACAGAACGCGCTCATCCGCATTGCGCTTTTCGACGCTGACTTCTGGCCGATGGTGTATGGGACAACGATTAGATTCACGGCAACCAAGGGAATGGTGTACCCGTCGGAAATTACTGTCGGCTGTCCGGGTGACACTACCTACACCGTGAGCTTTTTCAATAACCTCACGCTGCAAGACGACGATGCTGCCTCGCCCGTGCTTGTCAATGTTCAATCGAGGCAGGGTGGAGCCTATAGCTTCACCAGGACTTTCACTCTGTATGCGCGGTTGCCATAAACACGGTTAGCTCCAGTATGCATCGCGGAAAAAGCCGACACTATCTGAGGTCAAAATGAAAACATTCTTTCTTTTGCTTGCGGTTCTAATTTCCTTCGGCTCAGTGTGGGCTGTGGGAATGGTTGGAGGTCCGGTGTTTTGTCTCGGTGAGCGTATGACAAGCATGAGTGTGGAGTTATCCAAGATCAATATGCAGGTCCATTCTCCGGCAGACAATGGCAAGGACGCTGAGGAATCCATGACGTCGCAGCGCGTGTTCCTGAACGGGCGATACGGTGTGACTCCCTGGATGGATCTTGAAGGTCGCGTCGGAACGGCAGACCTCCGTTTCAGTGATTCACCGCAAGGGTATTCCGCCTACGATTCGGATCTTTCCCTTGCTTGGGGCGCCGGAGTGCGCTTCGGATATCCGTTTGAGAAAACGCCCTACCAGGTTACACTCGCGACATCCTATACAGGATATAAAGCGTCCGGGAGTTCGACCAAGGGCATGAAGATAGTGAGTACGAACTACCTCTGGCAGGAAATATCGCAGTCCGCGACCTTCGGATACAAGTTCGGGAAGTTCCTGCCTTACGTTGGAATGACAAAGCCCTATCTGTTCGGCAAACGTGATGTCGCCGTGGTCTTCGCGGGGCAAGAGTTTTCAACAGCGGGCGGCGAGCAGAATTACAGTGATGGCAAGCAACCAATTCGGGGAATTCTCGGCCTTGAGTGGAAACTGCCCGAGGGCTACTCAATGACTGCCGAGATGGCCGGAACGACAGGCGGAATTTGGATGCTTTTTCTTGGATTCTCGCAAGTGCTGAAGTAATGACGTAACAGAAAAGGCTGGAGCGAACGATGAAAAATCTTAGGCAAGTGCAGCAAGGAATGAGCATGATGGAGGTTCTGATTACAACCTTTGTTGTAGTCATGGGACTTCTCGTGGTTCTGACGTCGTTTGTTGCAATCGCAAAGTCCAACCGCTACAGCGAGCGGATGGATGAGGCGAACACCTTAATGCGAATGGAGATGGAGCGCGTCAGAAACCAGCCCTATACCGCGATCCTGAGCGAAGCGGGTACTTTCGGCGAGTACGCGAATCACCCCAACTTCCGACATGAGACGATAGTGGTAGACCTTGGAAATGTGAAGCAAATTACGGTGGACATCTACTTCGAGAATAACCGCCGCCGAGCGGAAGTTGTAACCTACGTTGCGAACATGTGATGAATGGATTCAGATCAAGAGGTGAATGAGATGAAAAATAGAGGCCACACAAGCATGGACCCCGCGCTTCGGAAGAGAAAATGTGCAGGGTATTCGCTGCTTGAAATCACCATTGCCATGACGCTCGCTACAGTGCTGCTCTCCTCACTCTTCATCTTGTATTACGGAGCGGCGAGATCGGCCGCAACGGAGGAATTGCGCGGGCAAGCCTACAAGGAATCTCGGCTTGTCAATTTGCGCCTGTCTCGTGAACTGCGACTTGTCGGCCTCATGGCTCTGCAAGATGTTAATGGCGACTCCAACGATATTCGACGCGATGTGCCCAACGAGACGTGGAGCGACTCCATCCGCAGCGACTTTGAATACGCGAACACCTATGAGATTGTGTACACGTCTGATGTGGATGATGATGGCTTTACGGAGACGGTGGACTACTATCTTGAAGGTGACGTCCTTAAAGCGAAAACCTGGGAATATTCCAGAGATTCGCTCCGCTGGAAAAGTCCATCAATCAGAACGCTCGCGTCCAACGTGGACTTCCTTATGTTCAGATTCTATGACCGGGATGGAGCAACCGTTCCGGACATTGTGACCTATCCTTCAGGCGGATATACTCTAAGCATGGGCGAACGAGTGCGCGTAACTGCAGTGGAAGTGACCGTCGTAATTCGGTCAAAGGATGAAATTAATGGCGTCGCAGGGATGCTTTACATGCCCGACGGCACCTACTGGTACGACAAATACAGGCGAGTGGAAAGTCGCTTTATAATTCGCGGCAGAAATCTCCGGCTCGATGCGTAAGAATGAATTCACGAGGAATGACAGAATGACTATGCAGCATGACGGGCGAAAAGGGCGTGGCAAAGGGCACATCAAGCAACAGCGCGGAATGGTCTTGGTTCTTGCTGTTTTGCTGGTCAGCGGGCTGCTTTTGATCGCAGGAACATCGTCTCTGAACTCTACGGGTCAAACCAAGATAACGTCCGTCGAGCTTGACAATACGCGCACGTTTTATGCGGCTGAAGCTGGAGTTGAATGGGGCGCCTCGGAGTTGCGAACGTTGCTGTTGTCCAACTTGGATCCCACTCAGGAGCAACTTAATCAACTGCCATCGCCCTCTATTCAGGGATTCACTTTCAACAGGTACCAGATTGCAAAGACAGGCGCACTAACGCAGGAGACGATCAGCTCCGGCGACTACACCGGTTTGTATGGCTATGTACAACGATATGTGGTTCAGGCACGGGCGAGCAGCAATCGGCGTAGCGCGGAGATTCAAAGGGAAATTCAACACCAGTACATTCCGCTTTTTCAGTTCGGTGTGTTCTATGATAAGGATCTTGAGATCATTCCTGGCCCGACGATGACCTTTGCCGGTCGAGTTCATACCAATGCCAATCTCTACATGGCAGCCGAAACAGGCATTAGCTGCAACTCGTATGTGACTGCAGTTGGAGCTTACCGGCACTATCGCAAGGACAACAATGCGATTGATCCTCCGGGATATGTCCGAGTGAAAGACCAAGCCGGCGTGTATCAGGACGTTTGGCGCGGTAGTTATTGGCTGGACTCAAGGCGGGCGACGTGGGCTCCAGACGCGCTGGCGCTATGGGGTGGCATGTTTCGTGACCAATCCCACGGACTTGCAGTACTCAAACTTCCGCTGCCTCCGGCCTCAGACCAGCACGTAATCGTGGAGCGCGGCGTTGTGGGTGATGACGCAACGACTCGTGAGGCAAAGTACTGGTACAAAGCTGCCATCCGTTACGTAGACGGCGTGCTGACAGACAGCCTCGGAAATCCCCTGAATCATCCGGGTGTTTACACGTACACGGCCAACAAATTCTGGGACGCGCGGCAGAGTAGATGGATGGATGTTGTAGACATCAACATCAGCGCCATGGTCGCAGGGGGATACTCACCTTCAAATGGAATCCTCTATGTGACCAATAACTCAGGAGATGCTCCGGCGATTCGTCTCATTAATGCACAGACGCTTCCGAGCATCGGCTTGACAATAGCGACCGATCTTCCGCTGTATGTGAAAGGGCATTACAATACGACTCCGAAACGAGGTTCTGCGTTGCTCTGCGATGCGATCACTTTGCTCTCACCGAACTGGCTTGACTCCAAGTCGAATCAGGCTTTGAATAACCGAGTAGCAACGGCCATGAGCATCAACGCCTGCATTATGACGGGACATGTTAGTTCAGTGGAGAATTCGAGCTACAGCGGAGGCCTGGAGAACCTGTTTCGGTTCCTCGAAAAATGGACAGGCGTCAGTATGACGTTTCGCGGCAGCATTATTGATCTCTGGTTCAGCCAGCGAGCGACTGCGCCGTGGAGCTATGGTGTGTTTTACACAGCGCCAAATCGAAACTGGGGATTTGACACGGATCTGTTGTCGCCGAGTAACTGGCCTCCCGGGACTCCCCGAGTGCATACTATTCAGCGCGCCGCATGGCGACAGATCAGCTAAAGTGAGTCTCGTATGAAAAACATCCTGAGCGGCGGGAAAACTCCCGAACAAAAGGCGCGCTGCGCCGTCCGCGCGAAGAAATGGAATAAGGCAATCGAGTTCTATGAGCGCGAGTTGAAAGGCAGGGAACGCGATTATTCGAAGTGGAATCTGCTCGGCGACCTGCAATTCAATAACTGCATGAATTCGCAAGCTGTCGAGTCCTGGCGGCGCGCCCTGGAAGGATTCTCAACTGAGGGATTGCATGAAAACGCGCTCGGTGTCGCGCGCAAAATTC